>NZ_JBBGYS010000042.1:0-62234 GCF_037479595.1 Pseudomonas sp. MYb541
GAGCCTAGGCGAGGTGCCGAGTGTTGGGGCAAGAGCGCTTTGGTTACTTTCGCGCTTTTCGAAAGTGACCCGCTGTAAGAGCGGAACCATAAGCCGCCGTTACCGCAGCAACGGATATGTACACCTACTGACCAGGCCGCAACAACTGCATCTGCTGCCGATAATCATCCGTCACCTGCCGCGCCTGCCCACTACTGGTAATCACCTTAGGCGTAATCAACACAATCAACTCCGTCCGATCCTTCGACTTGCTAGTACTCCCAAACAACCACCGCAACCCCGGCACCCTACCCAGATAAGGCACAGCACTCACACTCTCCCCGTTGTCCTGCTTGATCAACCCCCCCAGCAACACCGTCTGCCCACTCTGCACCGCCACCTGCGTCGACACCGAACGCGTCGAAATACGCGGATTCACCGGCGTGTCGCTGTTCGCACTCTGACTCTCGGCATCACTGACCTGCTGCTGAATATCCATGTACACCAACCCACCCGGATTGATCCGCGGCACCACATCCAGAATCACCCCCGTCTGCACATACTCGACACTGCTCAACGTGGTATCGGCATCCCCCGTATTCACCGTCGTCTGGTTGATCGGAATGTTGTCCCCCACCTGAATCTGCGCCGGCTGGTTGTTCATCACCACCAGCGACGGCGCCGACAGCACCTGGGTGCGGCCATTGGTTTCCAGCGCATGCAACGCCACCTGCAGATTCGAACTGACAAACGAGTAGAACAACGAATCCGTCGCCCCCAACCCCGCCCCACCACCGCCGAGTGCGCCCTGGCTGCCGGAAGCATTGGCGACGGTGGTGCTGGAGGAATTGCCCGCCAGCCGCCCCAGGTACCACTGCACGCCCAAGTCCAGTTCACCGGTGAGCTTGACCTCTAGGATGCGCGTCTCGATCTGCACTTGCAGCGGCGGGTTATCGAGCCGCTTGATCGCCGCTTCGATCTCTTTCCACTGCGCGGGCCGGGTGCGCACCAGCAGTTGGTTGCTGCTCTTTTGCGCGGTAATGCGGGTGCCGGCTTCGAGCGCGCTGGTGGGCGCGACTTCCTTCTCGTCCGGCTCCGGCGCTTCGCCAGCAGGCGGATTGTTCTGCAAGCCGCCGGTATTGAGTGACGACAGGGTCGTGGTGCGCAGGCCAGGCGCGACCTTCGCCGGTGTGTCGTCCTTGATCGCGCCGGTGCCGTAGATCTGCCGAAGGTACTTGGCCAGGTCGGCGGCCTTCATGTTGCGCACGTCGTAGACGTACATCTGCGGCTCGTTGCCGCCGCCCTCGTCGATGGTGCGGATCCAGTCGCCCACTTCGCTGAGGTACTGCGGCTGGGAAGAAATCGCCACCACCGAGTTGGTCCGTTCAATCGGCAAAAAGCGCAGCATCCCGGCCAGGGGCATGCCGCTGTCAGGGCCGAACAGGCTTTGCAGTTGCGGCATCAATTCGGCCACGGAAGCCCGTTGCAGGCCGAACACACCCACCGACATGCCCTTGAGCCAGTCCACGTCAAACGTGTCGATGGTGTCCTGGTAATTGGCCAGCTCATCCGGGGTGCCGGCCAGGCTCAGCACGTTGCGGGCTGGATCGACCAGTAAAAATGCATTCTCACGCGCGAACGGCTTGAGCAATTTCTGCATCTCGGTGGCGGAGATATAGCGCAGTGGGAACAACCGCGCCGAGAGGCCGCTGGACGGTTGCGCCACGCTCATCTGCGGCACCAGCTTGCCCGCCACCGCCTGGCTGGCGGGCAGGATCACGTAGCGATCACCCTGTTTGATCATGGCGTTGTCGGTCCAGGACAGCAGGGTTTCGAGGATCGACAGCGCCTGTTGTTTGTCCACCGGCTTGGAAGTGGAAAAGCTCACATTGCCCTTCACGCCTTGGGCGATGCTGTAGTTTTCATGCAGCAGGTCGCCCATCACGCTGTTGATCACGGCTTCGATGGGCTGGTCAGCGAAGTTGAAGACGATATCGCCGCCCTCCTCTTTCGCCACCGGCTGTGCTGCCGGCCCGCGCACGAACTGCTGGTTGCCACGGATCAGTTGGCGCTGCGTTGGTGTTTTAACCGCAGGCGGTGGACTTTCCGGCGCGGCTTGTTCGGTCGGCAAGCGTTGCGAGCCGGTGCCTTGCATCGCTTCGTGCAGCAGATCGTCGTCCGCATCCAGGCGGTCGGGGAAGGTTCCACAGCCGCTCAGGACAAAAGCGGTCGCCAGGCAAAACGTTGAGGTGCGCATGTCGATCAAGGGAGGGGCTCGCGGGGCAAAGTGATGGGGGGCCGGTTGGACGGCGGCGGCAGGCGTTTGGCGTAGAGGCTCAAGGTTTGCGTGCGGCCATCCAGGCTGAATCGGGCGTATTGCGGGCTGAGGTGGTCCAGGCGCCAGCCGTTGGGCAGGGCCTGACCGAGGCGAACGGTCAGGGCGCGGCCGTCGCTTTGTTTAAGCATGGCCATTTGCAGGTTGCCGGTGATCATGATGCCGCTGAGGGTCAGGTTGGCCAGGCTGGTGACCTGGGCTTTGCCCACGACGCGATCCGGACTGCGGTCGGGGCTGAACAGCGGTGCTTGCCAAGTGGCGGCCAGGTTTTCCAGCGGGACACTCGGCGCGACCTGTACCTGGGCGGTGGGATGGGCGCGCGCGGGCGCTTCAGGCAGCCATTGCGGTTCATCACCGATGCTGCTGAGGATCACCGCCATCAACAGGCCCAGCAAACCCGACAAGCCGAGCAGGCCCCACTCCACGGGGCGTAATCTGCTGATCATGGCGTCACCCGCGCCGGTTGCAGGTAACCGCGCACCAGCAGGTGCACCACCAGCTTGCCCGCACCGCCACTGGCCGGCGCCTGTTGGCTGCGGCGGATGCGCAGTTCATCCACAAACAGGAACGGCGGCTGGTACTCCAGTTCATGCAGCAGCGCTTCCAGCGGTTCGATGGCGCAATCGAGGGTCAGGCTGACCTTGACCTGGCGATACGGCTCGCCGTCGTCCTGCTCCGGCGTGATGGGCTTGCGCTGGGTCAGGCTGCAACCGCCGCCGAGGTTGGTGTGGCTGTTGATCAGGTCGGCAAGGCGCTGCATCAGGTCGGCGGCCACCACGTCGGGGTCATCCCCCGGCAACAGGCTGGTGCTGCTGGCCGGGTCCTGGCGGGCTTGCTCAAGCTGTTGGCGCAGCGCATCACGTTGACGCAACACGCCGGCATAGCGCTGCTGTTGCTCGCGCAACTGTTCGGCCTGTTCGCCCATGTCGCGCAGGGGGCCGGCGAACCAGCTGTCGATCAGCAGCCAGTAGGCCGTGCCGAGGACCAACGCCAACACCAGCAAGGCAGCGCCACGGCGTTCACGGGGTGTGAGGGGTCGGCGCATCGGCGGCCTCCTGGCGTAGGTGGGCACGCAAGGCAAACTGGTCCTTGCCGGTACGGGCATCGGGTTGGATTACCCCTTCGAACTGGGCGTTTTCGAGGCTGCGGCAGCCTTTGATGCGGGTAATCAGTGCGCTGGCCTTGGCGCTTTGACCTGAGAGGGAAATCTCGCCGTCCTTCACGTCCAACTGATCCAGCCAGGTGTCGGCGGGCAGGCAAGTGGTCAGGTCGTTGAGTAGCGCGGCCAGGGGCGGTTGCGCCAGTTTGCGCCGGGTAAGGTACTGCGCCGCGCCCCGGGTATTGAGCAGTTGCTGGCGCAGGGCATGCACCTCGGCGACCTCGGCTTTCTGTTGCTGCACACTGGCGTGCATGGCGTCGATGACGCGTTGGCGGTCGTTGAGCCACAGCAGCATCGCTGCGATCAGCAAGGCCCCGCACAACCACGGCAGGCTGCGTTGCAAACCCATGCCCGGCGGGCGTTGGCGCGGGCGCAGCGGCGGGGGCAGCAGGTCGATGCCGAGGTTGGCCGCATCCACGCGATGGGGATGCAGGCCTAGGGCGGTGCAGTCGCTGAGAATCTGGTCCAAGCGTTCGCGCAGGATCGCCACCAGCGTGACCTCAAGGTGGGTGGACGTGCGCCGTTCCTGGCGCGCGACGAAGTAGAGTTGGTCGGCCTCGAACGGGGTGTAGCGGTCCAGTTCATAACCGACCACGGCGCTCAGATTGCGCCCGGCGGCCAAAGGCAGTTGCACGCGCTGCAGCAGCACGGCATCCGCGCCAAGCATCAGCACCTGGCGCGCACTGTCCGACGTGGCTGGCGCCGCTAACGGCCAGTGGTGGATCTGCTCCGGCGGTTCTGGCCGTGCCAACCAACTCGGCACACAGGCGCGCAGCTCCGCGAGCCACAAGCGCCAACCCTGTTGCAACAGGCTGCCGCGCCAATGTCGGGCGATGGGTTCCAGTCGATTCATTCTTGCCAACGCAGCACCCGGTAGGGTTGTGCGCTGTCCTCCGATGGGCTCAATAAAACGGTGACTTGCAGCCGCGCCTGATAACCGCCAGGGCGCTCGGCGCGGCTGTCGACGACCAGCACCTCGCCCGGATCGGCACCTTCGGCGTTCTGGCGCGGCAGGTTCAGCGCCTTGCGCATCAGCGGGCTGGCGAAGGCGGGATCGGGGCGATCCAGGTCGCTCCACAGGGTGATCTCGGGCAGCAATTGGCTGTAGAGGGGTTGGGTCATGCCGGGCAGTTGGCGCACTTCTTCCAGCACCCGGAACGGCGCCAGGCCCTTTTGGCGGCGCGCTTCAAGGGCCTTCGACAGTTGCGTCGCCTGGGCCGGGGTGGCGCCGCAGGCCAGGGCCAGGCGCGTGAAATCCTGTGCCTCGGCGTTGATCAGGTAAAGCTTGCCGCGCTCGCTGCGCAGGCTGACGTGCAACTGGGCGTCATCAAACACCAAAGGAATCTCGCGGCCATCGGCCACCCAGCGCCGGTCAGCCATGACCAGGGCGATACCGGCTTCGGCGGCCAGCACGGTTTGTGTGTGCTGGCGCAGCCACAGGGCCTGTCGGCTTTCCAACTGCACCCAGCCGGCCAGGCCGCCGAGCAACACGCTGAGCAAGGCAAGCACCCACAGCACCAACAGCAGGGCCGCACCGCGTTGGCGCCTCACTCTTCCACGCTCCCGCTGGACAGGTTCAAGCGCAAAGCAATCACCTGGGTGACCAAGGTCACCGGGCCGTCGACGCTGGCGGCGATGCGCACGGCCGCAGGCAGGCGTTTGGGCCATGGCCATTCACTGACCCAGCCGGTGGGTTGACCCAGCGGTGACACGCCGCGATAGCTGAACTGCAACCCTTCGATGTTTCTCAGCAGCACCTGCGGTTCACGCTGAGAAAAGCCGACCTGCAAATCCTGTTCGACCCGTTGCAGGCTGAACCGGTGGATCCCACCACCGAGCACACCGGGCAAGGTCGAGACAAACTCCAGCCGCTGCGCCGTGCCAACAAAAAAACCATCGCCCTCGCCCACCGCCAGCGGCAACGCCTCGCTGATCGCCGTGCGTAAAAACTGTTGAGCGGCGCGCACTTCATCCAGGCTCACGGTATACGCCTGGGCCTTGGACACGGCACGATTGGCACCCAGCAATGCGCCCCCAACCAGCACCAGCAAAACGCCCAACAAACTGAGCACTACGAGGATTTCCAGCAAGGTAAAGCCCTGCTCGCGGCGCTTCACAGGCGCGCCTTCAAGGTGCTGAAACGAGCCTGGTGCGGGCCTTCGCTGAGCGTCAGGTCGAGGCGAAACACATGCGTCTGTTGCCGGGTGCTGATCAGTTGCCAGTGAATACCGTCGAGCTCGCCTTGGCTGACGCCGTTACTCAATCGTCCCGCTGCCTCCTGATCGAAAATCGTCAGCGCCGCATGAGTAAGCCGATCACTGTGGGCCACCTGGGACAACGAGCGCGCGCTCTGGCCGAACGCAACCAGCAGCACCGTGCTGCACACAGCCATCAGCGTCAGCGCGGCGAGCATTTCCAGCAGCGTGAACCCGGCCTGGTGCTTCATGGCAGCGCCTTGGATTGCACGCTGCCGGTGAGCCAGCCGATATCGATGCGCCAACGCCGGGTGCCATTCGCCAATAGAAGATTGCCGCCCGTGGAGCTACCGTCGGGATAGAACTCGACGGCGGGGCCCACCTGCTCGGCGGTGTGCAGTGTCACTTGCAGCTCGGACGGCCACCGTTGCAGCGCACGTCCCGGCGCCTGGAACGTACGGTCTTGCATATCGAATGAAGTCCGTGCCGCCTGCCCGCTGACTATCGCCCCCGCCCGCGTGGTGCGCAGCGCTTCCACCACCTGCCCCACCGCGCGGCGCTCTTTTGCCGCCTGCAGGCCCTGGCGCACGCCCAGCCCCAGCAAGCTGGTGGCGAGGCTGATCAACAGGATCACCACCAGCATCTCCAGCAGGGTAAAGCCGCGCTGGACCATGGCCGCGTTACTCCCAATTGCCCAGGTCGGCGCTATAACCTTCGCCGCCCGGCTGGCCATCCTGACCGTAAAAGATCAGGTCGAAGGCGCCGTGCTCGCCGGGAAAACGATAGCCGAAGGCATGCCCGAACGGGTCCTTGAGGTCAGACGGTTTGGCATAACCGCCGGGCCTGTCCACCAACTGTTGCAGGCTGGTGGGCGGCGCGCCGACGTCGAGCGCGTAGCTGTCGATCTTCATGCTCAGGCTGGCCAGCTGCGCCTTGCCCGCACCGTACTTGCCCTTGTCCACATTGCCGCCGACCTGGCGCACGACAATGGTGGCAACAATACCCAGCAACACGATCACCGCGAGCATTTCCAACAGGGTGAAACCGCTTTGGCGGCGTGGTTTTCTCATGGGTCAAGCTCCTTCATATATTGCTGGTCAGGCTCATCAGCGGCAGCATGATCGCCAACATGATCACCGCCACCAGCACCGCCATGACCACAGTCAGGGACGGCACCAGTGCGGCAAGCAGGCGGTCGATGCCGCGCTTGGCTTCGACGTCGAAGATGTCAGCGACCTTGAGCAACATGCTGTCGAGTTCGCCGGCCTGTTCACCGACTTCAATCATTTGCAGCGCCAGCTCGGGCAACAGCGGCTGGCTGCCGAACGCGCTGGCGAGAGTACCGCCGCCTTTTACCGATTCCGTCGCATGGCCCACTTGAGCCTGCAACGCGCGGTTGGTGCAGACGTGCCGCGCAATCACCAAGGCTTGCAGCAACGCCACGCCATTGTTGAGCAGCGTGCCGAGGGTGCGCGTCAGGCGTGCCGCTTCGACCCGTTGCAACAACGGGCCGATCACGCGAATGCCGAGCAGGCGTCGATCGTATTGTTCTCGAAATGCCGGATTGCGCAGGCGTACGGCCCAGCAGCCACCGCTGACGATCAGCCCGGCCAACACCACCAGGCCATAGCTGCCCAGGAACTCACCCAAGGCCAGAATCACCTCGGTAATCAACGGAATCGGCACGCCCAGGTCCTGGAAGATCGGCACGAACTGCGGCACCACATACGCCAGCAACAACGCCAGGGAACCCAGCACGCCCACCACCAGAAAGGCCGGATAGATCAGCGCATTGATCACCTCGCCGCGCAGCCGCTCGCTGCGTTCCAGGTAATCGCTGAGCTGACGCAGGGTACTTTCCAGCGCGCCACCGGCCTCACCGGCACGCACCATGCTCAGGTACAACGGTGAGAAGCTGTCGCCCTCGTGTTCCAACGCGGCGGACAGTGGTTTGCCGGCCTTGACGTGATCGCGGATGCGCTCGATCAGCGCGCGCACCTGAGCGGGGCCGGGTTGCTTGAGCAACAGGGTCAACGAGCGTTCCAGAGGCTGGCCGGCCCCCAACAGCGTCGCCAACTGCTGGGTAAAACTCACCAACGCCGTGCCCTTCAACTGCCCACGTGGGTTGCGCAGCAGGGGTCTGCCGGCTGCTTCAATCTGCAACAGCAACAGGCCGCGCTTGTGCAAGGCGGCGACGGCGGCAACTTGATCCGTGGCTTCCAGCGTACCGTTCTGCGGCACGCCCTGGTTGTCCAAGGCGCGGAACTTGAACAGGCTCACGCGCTGTCCCCACGGGTGACGCGCAGCACTTCTTCCAACGAGGTAATACCGGCCAAGGCCTGGCGCAGCCCTTCTTCATACAGGGTGCGCAAACCGGCGCGGCGTGCGGCCTGTTCCAGCGTGGCGGCATCGGCGTGACGCATCAGCAGGCTGCGCAGCTCATCGTTCATCACCAGCAGCTCAGTGAGCGCACTGCGACCGTGATAGTCCCCGCGATAGAGCAGGATCGGACGCTGCTCGGTCAGGCGATTCAGGCCATGTTCTGCGATCAGTTCCGGCGGCGCTTCAAAGGCCGCGCGGCTGGCCGGGTCCAAGCGCCGCACCAGGCGCTGGGCGAGAATGCCGCTGACGGTCGAGGCGATCAGGTAGCTTTCCACGCCCATGTCCAGCAGCCGCGTGATACTTGCCGCGGCGCTGTTGGTGTGCAGGGTGGAAAGGACGAGGTGCCCGGTCAGCGACGATTGAATGGCGATGCGGCAGGTTTCCAGGTCGCGGATCTCGCCGATCATGATCACGTCCGGGTCCTGGCGCACGATGGAACGCAGTGCCCCGGCGAAGTCCAGGCCGATGGCGGGCTTGACCTGGATCTGGTTGATGCCTTCGAGCTGGTACTCCACCGGGTCTTCCACGGTGATGATCTTGCGCTCGGCGGTGTTGAGCCGCGACAGCGCCGTGTAGAGCGTGGTGGTCTTGCCGGAACCGGTGGGCCCGGTGACCAGCAGGATGCCGTGGGGCCGCTCCAACAGGTCGAGGAAGCTGGCCAGGCGCTGGCCGTCGAAGCCCAGGCTCGGGAAGTCGAACTGCACAGTTTGCCGGTCCAGCAGGCGCAGCACCACCGACTCGCCGAAACTGGTGGGCACCGTGGACACCCGCAGGTCGAGCTCCTTGCCCTGGATGCGCAGCATGATGCGCCCGTCCTGGGGTAGCCGACGTTCGGCGATGTCCAGCCGCGCCATGATCTTCACCCGCGAGATCACCGCCGCCGACGAACTGACCGGCGGCGCTTCAGCGTCGTGCAGTACGCCGTCGATGCGATAGCGCACCTTGAGGTGGTTTTCGAAGGGTTCGATATGGATATCCGAGGCGCGCTGCTCCACGGCGCGTTGCAGGATCAAGTTCACCAGCCGGATCACCGGCGCTTCGGAGGCCATGTCCTTGAGGTGTTCGATATCTTCCTGGGCGCCGCCCTGCTCATCAAGGTTCTCGATCAGGGTGCCCATGGCCGAGCGGCCCTGGCCGTAGTAGCGCTCGATCAACGTGTCGACTTCATTGCGCGGGCCGATGGCCAGCCACACCGGCACCTGGCACGCATAGGCCAGGGCCTCGAACGGATAACGTTGCGCAGGGTTGGCCGCCAGTACCCGCAGGCCGTTCTGGTGCCAGCCCATGGGCACCACTTGGTAGTGACGCATGAAGCGTTCGGTCAGCGCAGGCAAAGGATCGAGCAGCGGCGGCGCGGCGTCGGCCAGCAACAGCGGCGCGTCGAGCAACGCGGCCCAGGCACGGGCCAATTCAACTTCGGAGACCAGGCCCAGGCGTGTCAGCAGACTCAGCAGATCGTCTGTGGACAGGCGTCGGGCGCGCTCCAGGTCCACCGTTTTCAGCCCGGCATGCTGCATCAGCCACGCACACACCTGCTCGGTGTGCGGGATCTGCATCTGGCAGGCATCGATAGGCGCTGACGACATAATGTTCAGGTATCTAGTGTTGCGAGAAAGTATGGCTATTTGAAACTACGGAAACATGCCATTAGTTAGCCATAACCCAGGGAAAGTAAGCCGGGGTTATCGACTGGAAGTTATAGACCTAGTTCCTGAAACAGGGGAATAAAATAAACATAATTGCCAAGACCCTTGCGCCAGAGCCTTAGCAGCTAATAGCCATCATCCCACTAGTTGCAATTAGCCACTCAGGCGCTTTCACGCACAATCAAACGGCATTCCAATAAATTCAAACGCGTTACTTCATCTTCTACAGGCAGCACACCCAAACTTTCAAGGACGCGCGTAGCGGCCAACACACCTATTTCCAATGCGGGCGGTTTGATCGTACTCAGGCTCGGCAACAGCATTTCGGCGAACGGGTAATCGCCGAAACCGAGCACCGCGCACTTCTCGGGGATCTTCAGCCCGGCCCGCTGCCCAGCCAGCAGACCACCGGCCGCCAGGTTGTCATTGGCGAAAAATATAGCATCCGGCGGCGTTGCGTGACTCATCAGCGCTTCCATCGCCTGTTTGCCGGCGTCGAAAGGCGCGCGATCCGCGTCGGGAGCGAAGACCCAGGTCTGCACACCCAACGCGATCAAGGTCGCGGCGAAGCCCTCACCCCGCTCCATGGCGCTGAAGTCCCCGGCTGCGCTGTTCTGCACGAAAGCAATGCGCCGATAACCCTGCCCATGCAGATAGCGCGCAGCGGTGACGCCCACTTCGTAGTGGGAAAACCCGATCTGCAAGGGCGCGCGCTCGGGCACGTAGTCCCAGGTTTCTACCACCGGAATATCCGCGTCGGCGATCATCTTTTCAGTCGCCGCGCTGTGGAAGCGGCTGGTCAGTACCAGCGCCGCCGGCGACCAGCCAAGGAACGCACGCACCGCGCTCTCTTCCTGCTCGGCGCTGAAGTAACTCGACGCCAACAACAGTTGATAGCCATGCCGGCTGAGGGTGTCGCTGAAGCCCTGGATGGTATTGGCAAAGATCGGCCCCGAGATGTTCGGGATCACCATCGCCACGATGCGCCCACGCGCCGACGCCAGCCCGCCGGCCACCAGGTTGGGCACGTAACCCAACTCGGCCACCACCTCGGCGATGCGCTCGCGGCGTTCGGGTGACACCTGTTCCGGCTGGTTGAAGTAACGCGACACGGTAATCGCCGACACCCCGGCCTGGCGGGCCACGGTATTCAAGGTGACACGCCCGGCGCCACGGCGTTTGCGCGGTTTGTCTTCGCTCAAGGGATAATCCTGTTAAAAACCAAAAAGAATATAGGACTAATTTTTCAGTATTTGACGTTCTAAACATGACCTACCAATAATGCCGATGTTAGCGCTAACAAAGCGCGTTGTCTGCTACTCGCTCGAGCGAATGCCAAAGACATTTCACAGGCGCTGACGGTCGCAAGAACCGCAGCGGTTCAGAGCAATCTTTTCGAGCGGGCACAGCATGCAAACCTTCCAACGCAGCACTTTTCTGATACTGGCCGGGTTGACCGCCCTGCCCGCCCCCGGTGCCTTTGCGGCCGATGCGCAGGAGCCGACACTCAAATCCGTGACCGTCACCGCCACGCGCCGCGAAGAATCGCTGCAAAAAGTCCCGGTGGCCGTCTCGGTCCTCGATGGCGAACAGCTGGAGCGCGACAACCGCAACGGCGTGGCGAGCATCGCCCAGCAGGTGCCGTCGCTGAACTTCCGCACCGGCGCCTCCAACAAGGACACCTCGCTGTTCGTGCGCGGCGTGGGCACCATTTCCACCTCCCCCGGCGTCGAGCCGACGGTGGCCACGGTGATCGACGGCGTGGTCTACGCCCGCCCCGGCCAGGCCACCCTTGACCTGCTCGACCTGGAACGCATCGAGGTGCTGCGCGGCCCCCAAGGCACGCTGTTCGGCAAGAACGCCTCGGCCGGTGTGCTGAACATCACCAGCAAGGCGCCCACCGCCGAGACTCATGGCTATATCGACCAGTCGTACTACAGCGGCAACGAAAGCCGTACCCGGTTCGGCATCGGCGGCAGCCTGGTGCCGGATGTGCTCAAGGGTTCGATCAGTACGCTGTTCGGCAGCTACGACGGTAATGTCGACAACCAGCACAATGGCCAGGAGGTCAACGGCTACAACCACAAGGGCATTCGCGGCAAGTTGGAATTCACCCCCAACGACGACCTGACACTGACACTGATCGCCGACTACATGCAGTCCCACGACGACGCGCCGAACGGCGTGGTCAGCAAGTCCCTGTCCCCGGCGTTCGCCAACGCGCTGAGCCCGGTGCGGGCCTCCAGCGACAACCGCGACATCAACACCGATACCCGCAGCCATGTGGAAGACACCAACAAGGGCCTGTCCGCCCAGTTGGACTGGAACCTCGGCGACTACACCCTGACGTCGATCACCGCCTGGCGCGGTTGGGACAACACCCAATACCAGGACGGCGACCGCCTTGGCACGGTGACCGCCGCGTTTCCCGGTACCGCCGACAAAGGCCAGCTTGAGTTCAACCAATACTCCCAGGAACTGCGCCTGGCCTCACCTAAAGGTGAGTTCCTGGAATATGTCGGCGGCCTGTTCTACATGCACGGCAAGGATGAAGAAACCTATCAACGCACCCTCACCACCACCACGCGTACCGACCGCGGCATCGCCGACTACAGCACCACCAACGACAGCTACGCGGTGTTCGGCGAGACCACGCTGAACTTCACCTCGCGGTTTCGTGGCATCGCCGGCCTGCGCTACACCCACGATGACCTGAAATACGATCACCGCCGCGCCTCCACTTCGGCCACCACGGTCAGTGGGATTCAGCCGGCCACGTCCAGTTCCGGTTCCGTGGACGAAGACGGTTGGTCCGGTCGCCTGGGCGTGCAGTACGACATCAGCGACAGCGTCACCAGCTACCTGACCTATTCGCGCGGCTACAAAGGCCCGGCCTACAACGTCTTCTTCAATATGCAGCCGCGTGACACCGACGCGCTCAAGCCGGAAACCTCCAACACCTGGGAAGCCGGGATCAAGGCCACCGCCTGGAACAACCGCCTGACCACCAACCTGGCGGTGTTCCACAGCGATTACGACAACTACCAGGCCAACTTTTTCGACACCGTCGCCGGGCAAGTGGTGACGCGCCTGATCAACGCCGGCAGCGTCAGCACCGAAGGCGTCGAGCTGGATTACGCCTTGCAGGCCACCCAGCAACTCAAGCTGTCCGGGGCGCTGGCCTACACCCGCGCGCGCATCGACGAATTCGCCTGCCCGGCCGGTGCCGCCGCGACCTGCAACGTGAATGGCAAGCCGCTGCCTTTCAGCCCGGACTGGAAAAGCTACGTGCGCGCCGACTACACCATCCCGCTGGATAATGGCCTGGACATCGAACTGGGCACCGACTACAGCTGGCAGAGCGAAGTGCAGTACGACATCAGCCAGAACCTTGACACCAAACAAGGTGCCTACGGCATCTGGAACGCCAGCGTGGCCCTGGCCGACTACAGCAATGGCTGGCGCGTCGCATTCCTGGCGAAGAACCTCGCCGACAAATCCTACTCACCGCTGCTGGCCAGCGGCGGCAACTACATCTACCGCGCCGTGCCCCGTGACGACGAACGTTACTTCGGCGTGCAACTGCGCAAGGATTTCTAAGCATGAGCCGTCAACTGAAACTCGGCGCCTTCCTCATGGCCACCGGGCACCACGTCGCCGCCTGGCGCCACCCGGACGTGCCGGCAAATGCCGGGCTGGATTTTGCCCAGTACAAGCACCTGGCGCGGGTGGCTGAAGCGGCCAAGTTCGATGCGCTGTTCGTGGCCGATAGCATTGCGGCAGCCACGGGTGAAATCGCCAGCCATATGGCGCGTTCGGATCACTTCGAACCGCTGACTTTGCTTTCGGCGTTGAGTGCGGTGACGGACCACATCGGCCTGATCGCCACGGCGACCACCACCTATAACGAGCCCTACCACGTGGCGCGCAAATTCGCCTCGCTGGATCACCTGTCCGGAGGCCGTGCAGGCTGGAACCTGGTCACCTCGGACGCCGCTGCCGAAGCGCAGAATTTCGGCCGCGATGAACACCTCGGCCACGCCGAGCGCTACAGCCGCGCCAGGGAGTTTCATCACGTCGTGACCGGGTTGTGGGACAGCTGGGAGGACGATGCCTTCGTGCGGGACAAGGCCAGCGGCAACTACTACGACCCGGCGAAACGGCATGTGCTGGACCATGTCGGTGAACATTTCCGCGTCAAGGGCCCGCTGAACGTGGCGCGCTCGCCGCAGGGCCACCCGGTGATCGTGCAGGCGGGATCATCGGAAACCGGCCGTGAACTGGCGGCGCAAACGGCAGAAGTGGTGTTTACCGCGCAAACGTCGCTGGAAAATGCGCAGGCGTTTTATGCGGATCTCAAAGGGCGGCTTGAGCCATACGGGCGTGAGCCGGACTCGCTGAAAATCATGCCGGGCGTGTTTGTGGTGGTCGGGCAAACCGAGGCCGAAGCCCAGGCTAAGTTCGAAGCGTTCCAGGACCTGGTCGAGCCCGAAGTGGGCGTCGCCCTGTTGGGCCGCATGCTGGGTAATTTCGACTTGTCCGGCTATCCATTGGACGGGCCGTTGCCGCAATTGCCGTTGACCGACAGCGGGCAGCGCAGCCGTCAACAATTGCTGAGTGACCTGGCCCACCGCGAACAACTGACCCTCGGCCAGTTGGGCCGACGGATCGCGGGTGGTCGCGGGCATTACAGCCTGATCGGCACGCCCGCGCAGATCGCCGATGAGCTGCAACGCTGGTTCGAAAACGGCGCCGCCGATGGCTTCAACATCCTGGTGCCGCACCTGCCGGGCGGGCTGGAGGATTTCGCCCAAGGGGTCGTGCCGGAGCTGCAACGGCGCGGCCTGTTTCGCACTGAATACACTGGCACTACCTTGCGTGAAAACCTCGGGTTGGCGCGCCCCGAAAACCGCTTCAAAAAGGACGATGCATGAAGATTCCGGCGCTGTTACTGGCCCTGCTGGCCGTCACTCAAACCGCACTGGCGGCCGACCCCGCGACCCTGCGCATCGGCTACCAGAAAGGCTCCATCGCCCTGGTGCTCGCCAAGGAACATAGCCTGCTGGAAAAACGCTTCCCGCACACCGAAGTGAAGTGGATCGAATTCCCCGCCGGCCCGCAGATGCTTGAAGCACTGAACGTAGGCGCACTGGACGTGGGCTCGACCGGCGACATCCCGCCGCTGTTCGCCCAGGCGGCGGGCGCGGACCTGGTCTACATCGGCGCCGAACCGCCCAAGCCCAGCGCCGAAACCATCCTGGTGCGCAACGACAGCCCGCTGCATTCAGTGGCGGACCTGAAGGGCAAGAAAGTCGCCTTCCAGAAGGGTTCCAGTTCCCACAACCTGATCCTGCGCGCCCTGAACAAGGCCGGGCTGAGCTACAAGGATATCCAACCGGTGTACCTGCCACCTGCCGACGCGCGCGCGGCGTTCGAACAAGGCAGCGTGGATGCCTGGGCCATCTGGGAGCCCTATTCATCCTTGGCATTGAGCCAAAGCCCCAGCCATGTGCTGGCCAATGGCGAAGGCCTGGGTTTGTCGGGGCCGGTGTATACCGCGCGGCGCGACTATGCGAAGGCCAATGGCGTGTTTGTACATGACCTGCTAGATGAGCTCAGCGCTGCCGAAGCGCTCACCCGCAGCCAGCGTGAAGACAGTTTGAACGTGCTGACGAGGTTTATGGGACTGCCGGCTGAGGTGATCGCGCGGTACATGGATAACCGCCCGCCTTCGCCGATCCTGCCGATTGACGACACGATCATCGCAGCGCAGCAGGCGACAGCGGATCTGTTCTATCAGAACCACCTGTTGCCCAAGGCTATCGACGTGCGCGAAGCCGCTCCCCTGTAGGAGCCGGCTTGCCGGCGAAAAACCCACAGGCAGCGCGTCCATTCCTGTTTCCCGCGCTATCGTAGGCGACCTTCGCCGGCAGGCCGGCTCCTACAAGGGTTGATCTGTGCCTCGCGTGCTCTTTTCCACGAGGCACATGGGTGTACCGGCGACCGGCTCCTGCATCACTTGCACCTGCACATCGAACACCTGGCGCATCAACTCGGCACTGATCACCGCCCCCGGCGCACCATCAGCCACCAACTTGCCGCCGTGCATCACCACCAAATGGTCGGCGTAGCGGCAGGCCTGGTTGATGTCGTGCAACACCGTGATCACGGTCTTGCCTTCAGCGGCCAATTCGCCCATCAAGTCCATGAGTTCGACTTGATGGCTGATGTCGAGGTAGGTGGTGGGTTCATCCAGCAACACCACCGGCGCATTCTGCGCCAACACCATCGCCAGCCAAGCACGTTGGCGCTGGCCGCCGGACAGATCGGCCAATGCGCGGTCAGCCAACACGTCCAGTTCCAGGCGCTGCATGGCTTGGGTCACGTGGGATTGATCACTGCCGCTCAAGCGTCCCCACAGCGAGTTATGCGGGCTGCGGCCATAGGCGACCAACTGGCGCACGCTGACACCTTCCGGCACCGGCAGCACCTGCGGCAAGAACGCGATCTGCCGCGCCAACTCGCGGGCGGACAGGCTGGCGTAGGCCTGGCCATCCAGGGTCAACTGGCCCTGGGTTGGCTTGAGGATGCGCGCGAAGGCCTTGAGCAAGGTCGACTTGCCGCAGCCATTGGGACCGATCAAGGCGGTGACCTTCCCGGTCGGCGGAGCAAAGGACAGGCCTTGCACGATGCGCGTGGTGCCGTAGCCAATGTCGAGCTGCCGTGCGTGAAGAATACTCATGTGATCAGCCCTTGAACCGTGCCAGCAACCAAAGAAAATACGGCGCGCCAATCACCGCCGTGAGCACCCCGGCGGGGATTTCGCTGGGCGCGATCAACGTGCGCCCCAACGTGTCGGCCAGCACCAGCAGCAACGCACCGATCAGCATCGCCGCCGGCAGCAGGTACTGGTGATGCCCGCCCACCAACCGTCGCGCCATATGCGGCGCGACCAGGCCGATAAAACCGATCGGCCCGATCACCCCCACGCCCAGGCTGGTCAGCAGCACCGCGCAGGCCATCGCCAGCCAGCGTGTGCGACTGAGTGGCGTGCCAAGGCTATGGGCGGCTTCATCGCCGAGGGCGATCAGGTTCAGCGGCTTAGCCAGGCACAGCCCCACCGGGATCAACACCAGGAACGGCAACACCAGCGCCACATGGTGCCAATTGCGGCTCCATAGGCTGCCGGTAAGGGCGAGCAAGGCGGTGTTGATATCCAGCGGATGGGACAGGATCAGAAACTCGGTGACACTGGACAAAGTCACCGCAATCGCCACCCCGGAGAGGGCAAAACGCACCCCGGAAAAACTCACCCCGGTGTTGTACAGCGCCAGCAACAACGCGCCGCCGGCCCCGCCCAGACAAGCCACCAGCGGCAGCCACACAATCGGCAAATGCGGCCAACTGATGATCGCCACGGTCAGTGCCAGCCCGGCGCCTTGGGTCACGCCGAGGATTTCCGGTGAGGCCAGCGGGTTGCGGATCACGCCCTGCACAATCGCCCCGGCCAGGCCGAAGGCTGCACCTGCGAGAATCGCGATCAGGCTGCGGGGCAGGCGGTGGTTCCAGACTTCGAAGTCGAGGGCGTCGTGGGCCAGCAGGCGGTCCAGCACGGTGTCTGGGGTGAGCCACACAGTGCCGGCGCTGAGGCTGATCGACGTCGCCAGCAGCAACAGGCCGAGCAGCAGCCATAAGCGCAAGGGAGGCCGGGTCATAGGGCGCGCCTGGCAAGAAAAAGGAAGAACGGCGCGCCAATCAGCGCGGTGACCACACCCGCCGGGGTCTCCACCGGAAACGCCACAGCGCGGCTGAGCAAGTCGGCGCCCAGCACGATCACCGCACCCAACGCGGCGCTCAGCGGGATCAGCCAGCGGTAGTCATTACCGAGGAACTGGCGAAGGATATTCGGCGCGATCAACCCGACAAACCCGATCGGCCCCACCGCGCAGACGCTCGCCCCCACCAGCAACAGGCTGGCGATGAATACCTGCAAACGCAGGCTGGCAATGCCCACGCCCAGGGAGCGTGCGGCGTCTTCGCCGAGGTTGATCAGGTTCAAACGCGGCGCGCACCACAGCGCCCACAGGCCGCCGATCAAGGTGCACGGCCACAGCAGTTGCACCTGGGCAGCGCCGACATTGGCCAGGGAACCGGCCAACCAGTTGAGCACGCTTTGCGCCTGGGCCTCGACCAGGATCACGGTGAGCCGGGTCAATGCCGCGCACAACGCGGCCACGGCCACACCGGCCAATACCAGGCGTCCCTGGGCGGTGGTCGGCGACCAGGCGCCGCCGAGGCTGAACACCGTGATCCAGGCCAGCGCGCCACCCAGGCAGGTCATCAACAAGGCACCGCCGGCAAACGGCGGCGCGACCAATCCAGTGGAAAACAACGCCAGCCCCAACGCCGCACCCGCCGTCACACCAAACAAGGACGGCGAGGCCAGGCGGTTGCGGGTAATGCCCTGCATCAACGCACCGGCCAGGCCCAGGCAAGCGCCGACCAACGCGGCACACAGCGCCCGTGGCACGCGCAACTGGGCGACGATGTAGGCCATATTGCCGCCCACGCTGCCTTGGTGAACCAGGCCATTCCACGCATCAGCCGCCGTGATCGTGAAAGGTGACCAGCTGTACAGCGACAGCCAGAACAACCCGGCACCCAGCAGCACAATGCCGGCCGCCGCGAAACTTCGCCCCATGCTTATTGGCTCAGTACGGCTTTACCGCCCTTGAGAATCGCCAGCGCATCCTCGGCGATCTGCTCCGACGCCAGCACGCCGCGGTTGCGCGCCCAGCTGTCGCCGTCCACTTCCGCAACCTGTTTATTACGCACCGCGCCCAGCACTTGCCACAGCGGCTGCTTGCTCCAGTTGTCGACGATACTGGGGCGACGGTAATGGCCGACCAGCAACCAACCGGGGTCGAGGGCGAGCAGTTGCTCCAGGCTGACAAACTCGGTGGGCGCCGCATTGGCGCGTACCGAGGGGACTTTCAGGCCAATGGCTTCGAGCACGCTGCCGGCGTAGGAGTCCGGGCCGTGCACGGAGAAACTGTCTTCACGGGCGACGCCAAACAACACGCTGGCGCCTACCGGGATCTGTTGCGCGATGGCCTTGAGGTTCTCGCGGTTCTTCTGGATCCGCGCTTCCATCGGCGCGCTCTTGCCCAGCGCTTTGCCGATCAGCTCGGCGGATTTCAGGCTGCCCTGGTAATCCTCGCCGCGTGACGGCAGCAACAGGGTCGGCGCGATGCTCGCCAGGTCGCTGTACAAGGCCTGATGACGGTTGAGGTCGGCGACGATCAGGTCGGGCTTGAGCCGGGCGATTTCCTCGATGCTCGGCTGCGAGCGCAGGCCCACGGACGTCCACTGGCCGATGGCCTGGCGCACACGGGGCAACACGCGATTGGCGTCGCCATCATCGGCAGCGCCGACGGGCGTTACCTCGACGGCGGCCAGGCTGTCGAGAAAGGAGAATTCCAGCACCACCACACGCTTGGGCGCATCGGGCAGATGCACCGCGTGCTGGCCGTCGTTGAGGTCGATGGGGGCGGCGCTCAGCAGGCTTGAAGACAACGCCAGGACGCAGGCGGCAAGGGTGGGGATGGAGCGCAGCATTCGCATGACAAGGACCTCGGCGTTAAAACACCCCAGGTAGACAGGCCGGGGAAAACGGCGGGTACTATTCCATATCGGGGCGGCGTGATCAAAAAACATTCTCATTAACGCCGGAAATCCAGTGTGGAAGCTGGGTTGCCTGCTCCCACATTTTGATCGGCGTACAGCCGTTAGAAGTCGACGGTGGCCGACAGCAGGTAGGTACGCGGCGTCGACAAGGTCAGCCCCGGCTCGCTATCGTCCGACGCACCCGCCGAACTCCAGTAGCGCTTATCGGCGACGTTCTCCACATTCGCCCGCAAGGTGATGTGTTTATCGTCCACCTTGAACCCGTAGCGCGCTCCCACGTCGAGGCGGTTCCAGGCGTCGATTTCCTTAACGTTGGACTGGTCCAGGTACTGCGAGCTGGAATAGATGCCACGGCTGGTCAGGGTCAGGCCTTCGAGGCCCGGCACATCCCATTCAGCGCCCAGGTTGACGTTGTACTTGGGCGTGGCCGGGGCGCGGTTGCCGTCCCAGGTGCCGTTGGTGGTGTCTTTCAGCTCACTGTCGATGTACATCACCCCGCCAAGCAGGCGGAAGCCCTTGAGCGGTTCGCCGAACACGCTCAGTTCTACGCCTGAGTTCTCGCGCTTGCCGTTAGGCCCGAATACACGCGTGGTGGCGTTGGTTTCATAGGCTGGCTGCTTGATGCGGAACACCGCGGCGGTCACGGCGAACGCGCCAGCGTCGTATTTGGCGCCCACTTCCACCTGGCGACTGATGAACGGCGGGAAGATCTGGTCTTCGTTGATCGAGGTGGACGGCGCGATCTTGCCCTGGCTCAGGCCTTCCATGTAGTTGGCGTACAGCGACAGTTTGTCGGTGGCCTTGAACAGGATGCCGCCCGACGGCGAGACTTTTTCTTCGTCGTAGGCCGTGTCGCCTTTGACACCATCGCTCCAGTCATCGACCTTCACGCGCTGCCAGCGTGCACCGAGGGTGAGCAGCAGACGGTCGTCGAAAAAGCCCAAGGTGTCGGACAAGGCGACGCCGGTAAATTTGTTTTCGGTATAGACCTTGGGATCAAACCGCGTCGGCCGTGAAGGCGTCGGGGTTTGCACGGGATTGTAGAGGTTGCTCGAGGGTGACGTATAACGTGCGCCGCCGTTGGTGAAGTCCATGTCGAAGTAGCTGGCGGCCAGGTTGACCTCATGGCTTACCGGCCCGGTGTGGAACCAGTTGCGTACGCCAGCGGTGTAGGTGCGCACGTTTTCATCGCGTGTGAAGTCGCGAGGCGACACTGCGAAATCACCGGCCGCATTGCTGACGGATACCGCGTGACGCAGGAAATCGTGGTTGCTTTTACGCGCGCCCACGCCGCCGTAGAGCATCACGTTGTCGCTGAGGTCGTACTCGGCATTGACCGTGCCGAACGTGTCGTTGGTGCGGGCCTTGCTCCAGGATTGCGCATAGTTGCGGCGCACGTCATTGGCGCTGGGCACCGGCGCTGCGGCCGCCACCTGTACGCGCTCTTGCGGTGCATCGGTGTCGCGCTCGGTGTGGCCGATGTCGGTGGAAAGGCGCAGGCGTTCGCCACGGAAATCCAGACCCAGCACGGCCATTTCGCGGTCGACGCTCTGGTGATCCCACTCGGTGTCACCGGACTGCTTCACGCCGTTGAAGCGGATGCCGAACTGGTTGTCTTCGCCAAAGCGCCGGCCAATGTCCACCGCGCCGCCGGCCTGGCTGTCGGACGCCCAATTGCCGGTAAACGAGTTGATGTCCTTGTCAGTGGCGCGCTTGGGCACCACGTTGATCCCGCCGCCCACGCTGCCACGCGGCGAGATGCCATTGATCAACTGGCTCGGGCCCTTGAGGATGTCGACGCGGTCGGCCATTTCCATGTCGATGGTGTAGGTCGGCAGCACGCCATACAGGCCGTTGTAGGCCACGTCACTGTTGAACAGGCTGAAGCCGCGAATGGTGAATTGCTCGTAGCGCCCACCCGCCGGGTTGGTGGCGCGCACCGAGGGGTCGGCGGCGATCAGGTCGCCGAGGGTGCGGGCCTGTTGGTTCTTTACCGCGTCAGCGGTGTAGGTGGTGATGCTGAACGGGGTTTCCATGAAGTCCCGCGTGCCGAGCATGCCCTGGGCCGTGCGGCGCGCTACCTGGCCGCCGGCGTAGGTGTCGCCGTCATACAGGCCGGTGGTGCCGAGGATCGAAGTCGGGGCCAACTCAAGGCTGCTGCCGTCCGGCGCCGGTATCAACATGTAGGCCTGCGCGCCCATCGACTGCAGTTGCAAGCCAGAGCCTTGCAGCAAGCGCGCAAAGCCCTCCTCTACCCCATATTCGCCGGACAAACCGCTGCTACTGCGCCCGCTGACCAGCGCCGGGTCCACCGACAGGTTGACGCCCGCCAACCCGGCGAAGCGGGTGAGCGCCGCACTCAGGCTGCCGGCGGGCACTTGGTAGCTGCGGCGGGTGGCGGTGTCTTCGGCGTAGCTGACGGCGGCGAAGAACGGACTGGCGCTGAGGCTCAGCAGCAGGCTCAGTTTCAGCAAGGGGCGGACGACGGGCATTGGCGGAAGCTCTCAATAGTGTTCACTTGCCTGGAATGACAGGCGAGATGAAAAAAAGGGACAGGCTCCGCCAATTTTTTTTGCTTACCACACTGCGATCGTTGAATCCGCCCTCGGCTCGGTGCCGCCGCACAATACACCACTGACCGGGTCGCGCAGGATGATCTGCCCGCGCCCGTAGTCAGTGAGGTCGCTGGCGATCTGCACCTGATGTCCGCGCCGTGCCAAGGCGTTGGCCAAGTCGCGGGACGCGCCCTGTTCGATGCCGACCTTCATGTCACCCAGCCATTGCCAGCGTGGCGCATCCAGCGCCGCTTGCGGGTTGAGGCCGAAATCCACCAGATTCATCACCATCTGCACGTGACCCTGGGGCTGCATGTAGCCGCCCATCACGCCGAACGGGCCGAGGGCCTGGCCGCCCTTGGTGAGAAAGCCGGGGATGATGGTGTGGAAGGTTTTCTTGCCCGGTGCCAGGCAGTTGGCGTGCGTCGGGTCAAGGCTGAACTCCTGCCCACGGTTTTGCAGGGCGATGCCGCTGTCGGGCAGCACCACGCCGGAGCCGAAACCGTGGTAGTTGCTCTGGATAAACGAAACCATATTGCCTTCGGCGTCGGCCGTGGCCAGGTACACCGTGCCGCTGGCGTGAGGGTCGCCGGGTTTGGGCGCCTGGGCCTGCTCGCCGATTTGTCCACGGCGACGGCGGCTGTAGTCATCGCTGAGCAGGTCAGCGACGGCTACGCGCATGTGCAGCGGGTCGGTGATGTAGTGCAGGCCGTCGCTGTAGGCGAGTTTCATCGCCTCCAATTGGCGGTGCCAGGTCTGCTGGCTGTCGCGGTGATCGAAGCTGAAGCCTTCGAGGATTTTCAGCGCCATCAACGCCACCAAACCCTGGCCGCTGGGTGGGATTTCCCACACGTCCACGCCCCGGTAGCTGACGTGGATCGGCTCCACCCACTCGGCGCGGTAATCCTTGAGATCACTGGCGCGCAGATAGCCGCCGCTGGCCTTGGAATGCGCGTCCAAACGTTCGGCCAGGGCACCGCGATACAGGCTTTCGCAACGGGTGTTCGCCAGTTCTTCGAGGGTACGAGCCTGGGCCGGGTTGCGAAACATCTCCCCGGCCCGTGGCGCGCGGCCGTCTATCAGGAAGGTGTCGAACCAAGCATCCAGCGCAACGTCGCGATGGGGCGTGAACTCTTCCAGGGTGAGCTGCCATTGATGGGCAACCACTGGCGACAGCGGGAAACCGTCGCGCGCCAGGCGGATGGCCGGTTGCAGCAACTGGGCAAACGGCAATTTGCCGAAACGCTGGGACAGCTCGGCCCAAGCCGACGGGCAACCCGGCACCGTGACCGGCGTCCAGCCATACAGCGGCATTTGGTCATGCCCGGCGGCCTTGACCGCCTCGACACTCAAGGCAGCCGGCGCATGGCCGTTACCATTCAAACCGTGCAACTGGCCCTTGCACCAGACCAGGGCAAACGCATCGCCGCCGAGGCCGCAGCCGGTGGGTTCCACCACCGTCAAAGCGGCCGCTGTGGCAATGGCAGCGTCGATGGCGTTACCGCCCTTCTGCATGACCTCGATACCGGCCTGGGCGGCCAGGGGCTGTGACGCCGCGACCATGCCACGCTGGGCAAACACGCTCTGGCGCTGCGAGGGATAAGGGTACTCATGAGCAGAAAATTCAAACATGGCAGAGGCTCCTCCAAAAGGTCATAACACGCGGCTGAAAATCTGCTCCGGCGGCCCTTGTTCGATGAGTTCGCCCTGGTCGAGCACCACCACGCGGTCGGCCACTTCACGGGCGAAGCCCATTTCGTGGGTGACCACCACCATGGTCATGCCCTCCTCGGCCAGCGCCTTCATCACCTGCAGCACTTCGCCGACGGTTTCCGGGTCGAGGGCACTGGTGGGTTCGTCGAACAGCATGGCCTGGGGTTTCATCGCCAGGGCACGGGCGATGGCCTCCCGCTGCTGCTGGCCGCCAGAGAGCATCGATGGGTAGTGGTTGGCTTTGTCCGCCAGACCGACCCGCGCCAGTAATCCACGGGCCTGTTCCAAGGCTTCGGCGCGTGGCGTGCCGAGTACCTGGATCGGCGCTTCGATGATGTTTTCCAGCGCGGTCATATGCGGGAACAGGTTGAAGCGCTGGAACACCATGCCGATGTCGCGGTGCTGGCGGGCAATGTTGCGCTCCGAGTCGCGCACCAGGCTGCCGTCGCCGCGCTCGCGATAGCCCATGGCGCGGCCGTTGACGCGGATGCGCCCGCCCTGGATGTCTTCCAGCAGGTTGATGCAGCGGATAAAGGTGGTCTTGCCCGAACCCGAGGCGCCGATCAGCACCACCACTTCACCGCGCCGTACTTGCAGGGAAATCCCCTTGAGGATCTGCAGCGTACCGAACGACTTGTGGATATCCAGCGCTTCGATGATCAGTTCTTCACTGTGGTGCGCCATGGTTATCGTCCCCTCAGCAGTTTCAAGGTGCTACGCCCGAACATGCGGCTGGACGCCGGTGGCGGCGCGGAAGGCCGGTCGGACTGGCCGAAACGCGCCTCCAGCCAGCGCTGGAAGAAGCCCCAGAGCATGGTGAGCATCAGGAAGTAGATCGCCACCACCAGGTACAGCTCGAACACGCGGAACGTGGCCGAGGTGACCATCTGCGTGCTGAGCAGTAATTCCTGCAAGCCGATTCCGCTGACCAGGGTGGTGTTCTTGAGCATCACGTTGAACTCGTTGCCCAGCGGCGGCACGATCACGCGGAACGCCTGTCCGATAAGGTTATGGGTGATGACAACAGGGTTTACAACCTGTCTGACACCTCGAGAACTCTGGACAGTATTGTTCCTCATGCCACCCTGGCGATGTTGAGGGCATGCTCGCATAAGGCTGCGAAAGCCAGAAACGGCACCCACTATTGACGTAGTGGGGCCCCATGTTGATAGCTCTACAAATGGCAGATACAAAGAAGCCCGGCGCTGGGCCGGGCTTCAATGTAACAACGTCAGGGGCTAACGATGCTTGTTCTTGTGTTTATGCTTGTTGTTGCTTTTGTGCTTCTTACCATCTGATCGATGACTGCTCTCATCATCTGCCAGGTTATTCCCCAGCGCTCCGCCTGCTGCACCCCCTACACCGGCGCCGATAGTCGACCCAGTTGTGCCTCCGAGGCGATTACCAATGAGCGAGCCGCCGGCTGAGCCAATACCGCCACCTAGCGCAGCTTCAGCTCTGTTGCCTCGTTGAGCGCCGACAGCACTGCCGGCGGCACCACCAACGCCTGCGCCTACCGCTGCGCCCGTTGAGCCACCGAGCTGTTGCCCTACGATGTTGCCAAGTGCACCACCAACGCCGCCTCCAAGAGCGGCTGTGCCATCTCCGGCGGCCATCGCTCCTTGCGAAATGAAGGCGCCCAAAACCAGGGCGGGTAGTGTCATTTTCATTGTGTGAACCTCTGTGGGTTGTCAGGCGCTCACGGTTTAAAACACGCCTGGAATTTGGAGGAGAACAAAAGGCCGAAGTTCTATACCGACTATGCCCAGGGGCGAATGGTTGTAACAAGGTATTCCGTGATAGTGCGAGGGAGACGCTTAACACCAAAGGCCCTGCCAAACTCGCTATCAAGAAGCATTCTTGTCAGTGCTAAATATCCCGCGCGCTTACAACGAGGCGGCATCACGAAATGGTCGAAAACTCTGCAGG
This sequence comes from Pseudomonas sp. MYb541, assembly GCF_037479595.1. NCBI lineage: Bacteria > Pseudomonadati > Pseudomonadota > Gammaproteobacteria > Pseudomonadales > Pseudomonadaceae > Pseudomonas > Pseudomonas sp. MYb541. The sequence goes on from NZ_JBBGYS010000042.1 coordinate 25,581, forward strand.
GGTAAATGTGGTTTTTTTTCGGGCATGAAAAAGCCCAACCTTTTCGGGTTGGGCTAAGTCATTGAAATATATGGTCGGGACGGAGTGATTCGAACACTCGACCCCTAGCACCCCATCTCCTTTTTCATACTTCTTGAAAGACTCCAAAATTTTACTTTGGATTTTTCTAAGCTAGTATTTACTTGAGCTTCAGCGGTGTTCTGCTCCACGAGAGTCCAGTCACGTCCATCAAGAGCCGACGGTTTTGTGGGGGTAAAAGTAGGGGGAGCCCATTTTATGGCCAAAATCACCATCAAAGAACTCGAGTCGCTGACCGCTGAAGATGCCGGCCGCATCCTCCGGGATGATGGCAATCTCGCCGGCCGAATCTCCCTGCGTAAGGACGGCGTGTCGGTCAGCTTTTTCTATCGCTATCGCTGGGGCGAGCAGAACAAAGAGTACGCCTGCGGCACCTGGCCGCGCAAATCCCTGACCGACATCCGCAAGGCCCGTAACTAGGCCCGTGCGCTCATTGATGAGCAGATCAATCCCAACGAGCACAAGAAAACCGCCAAGGCACAGGCCTATACCGCGGCTAACGTCGAGGCCGAACAAGTAAAAACGTCGAAGGTGCTAACGCTGACCGTCCAGGATCTGGCCAAGGCCTGGCTGTTGGATGGCGTCGCGCGTAAAGACGGCAATGCCGAGTTGCAACGACGCTTTAACAAGGACCTTTTGCCAGTACTCGGCAGGACAGCAGTGAACAATGTTTCCGAACACGATGTTCGGGCGCTGATCCGAGCAGTGGTCAACCGCGGCGCTCACCGGCAAGCCATCAGCTTCTTCGCCGACCTCACCCAGATGTTCAGCTAGGCGAGAAAGCGCCAACCTTGGCGGGCGTTGCTGGTTGAGGGGAATCCGACGGAACTGGTCGACATCTCCCCCTTGATCCCTGCCGACTACGAAGCGGAAAGAAGCCGCATCCTTTCCCCCGCTGAGCTGTTGGAACTGCACAACCGCTTCCAGCAAATGACTGCCGATTACAACGCCCTCCCCGCGGGCCAAAAATACGACGGCATTCGACCGCTAAAAAAGGAAACGCAGCTCGCGCTGTGGATCAGCCTGGGCACGCTGTGCCGGATTGGCGAGTTGCTACAGGCCGAATGGAAGAATGTCGATCTGGACCAGCAGACCTGGTTCCTCCCCAGCGAAAATGTCAAAGGCACCCGGGGCAAGAAACAGGACCACCATGTCTTCCTCTCGCCCTTCGCCCTGCATTTCTTTCAGGAGCTCAAGACCCTGACGGGGGACTCCCAGTGGTGCTTTCCGAACAAGCAGGATGATGGGCATGTGGACGTAAAGGTGGCGAGTAAACAGGTCGGCGATCGCCAGGCCCGGTTCAAAAACCGCAAGGCCCTCTCACGACGGCGTCACGACGATACCCTGGTCCTGGCCGACGGCCAAAACGGCGACTGGACGCCGCATGACCTGCGCCGCACGGGCGCGACCATGATGCAGGCCTTGGGGGTCAGCCTGGACGTCATCGACCGCTGCCAAAACCATGTACTGGCCGGTTCGCGGGTGAGACGACACTACCTGCATCACGACTATGCCGAAGAGAAGAAACGTGCCTGGAATCTGTTGGGCGATCGTCTCAGTGAAGTCTTGTCCGCAACCTACGAGCACACACCGACCGAGTCGGTGTTGTCGTTTCCTGCATATACCGCGAATAGTTATTTACCGCCGTCTTAAGTTGGCGTCTTTAGTGTTGCGTCGTCATCAGCGATTGACGACCCCGTGAGAAGTGGAACCGTTGTCCAACTCACTGTGCCAGTGTAGAGCGTGCCATCGGCAGCCCGGCTCCACCGAAAATATTCTCTAGCCGGTACAGCGCCAAAAGGTCGGCGAACTTCGCCGCCGTTACGTGAAGCAACAATCCTCCGGTCGGGCTGTTTTTGTCGATGTTCTGCGCAGGGAACTAGTGTTTGTATCAGTGTTTCGCGGCACGCCCAATCCCTCCTGCCACAGCCCAGGCATCAAGTACGTGACCGCTCCCTCCGGTACAGAACGGGCGCTAACCGGATCAACAACTGACTTTTTATGTGCTCAAGCGCTTCGTCATCCAGATTCAAGTTCTTCAAGTGCTCTAGCAGCTCGCTTTGCCCTGGTTGACCGAATGCTAGACGGTAAAGCGATAGGACTTTTTGCATGTTCGGATAGCGGCGTGCTTCTTCGCTGAAGGCAAGTCTCGGAATCAAGCGGCGGATCTTCGCGTCACCTTCGGGATAATGCCAATAGGGCACCAGATCAGTTCCCCAGGTGGGGCTTTCGACAGATGTAAACAACGCCTTCCAGTTTTCGGGCGCGCTGTCGTACTCCGCCACCGCTTGCACCACTCGACGCCGGACCACCAGCGACTGGTAGCGATTGACCCGCCCTTCCCGCTGTTCCAGATCTATCGGGTTATTCGGCAAATTCCAATGCACGACTTCGCTGCAGTACCAATGAAAATCCAGGCCTTCCTGACCAATGGAAGTTGATGCGAGAACGAACGGCCGAAACGGCGAATTGAAGCTTTCACGTATATTGATGATTCGTGTCTGGCCCGCTTCATCCGTGGTTTTCTGAGCGCCCAGTTGCACGGCATAATGACATCTCAGGTGAGTGTCGTCTTTTTCCCTGTCAACCTTCCAGACTTTCACATTCGACGGTGTCGTGCGAAGAACGCTTTCGAGCGTAGTCACCACATCATCCAGCAACTTGTCGGGTGCAAGTAGGTAACAGTACTCCTCAAGCATCGCCTGAATGCCGCCATCGGCGCAGTACCTCACGATGCCTCGCCAAGGATGCAGCGGGTCGAGCCGCCGGGCGATCGCACTGCCCGTGACGCTGTTGAATAGACTGACAAATCCCAGAGCGACCCGACTGGCGGCTCCTATCAGGCAAGGACCGGGATACAGCTGCCGCAGCACGCGGTAGGCGCTCACCGCCGGCGATCCCACAGCCAGCCTGGCAAGGTACTGAGGAAGGTCTTCAGGCATTGCGCCCAGTTCATCCAGTTGGTTGAAACGACGGGATATTTCGCGAACGCGCAACCGCGCTCCGTCGGAGAGATTGCCGACGTCCGACATGGCTTCGAACCATGTGGCGGTCCATCCCTCGTGCGCCTTATCCAGCAGCATCGGGGCAAACAGATACCAGTAGTGGCTGTTCTGAGCGCCCTGATTGCGGACGCGCAATGACGCTAGACTCCTTGTGAAGTGCCGGATGAGTTCGTCAAGGCGGCTCTCCAGTGGGACTGAAGTACGTGCTATCGGAATGTCAGTCAGGCAGCGGGCAGGATAAATCAGCGACCAGTTGGCAACGTCCCCGCTGTCGAGTTTGATCACCGCGCGACGTTGTTGCAGATGACGGTTCTGGTCGTCTTCGCTGACACCGGCACGGCGCTTGTTGAAGTACTCCGATTTGTCCGTGAGATGCTGCTGGACTCGCCGTTCCGCCTCGTAGCTCATCAGCCCGCCCACCATCCTCGGCACCATCGTCCAGGAGGAAAACAGTAACGTCTTGCTGAGTTGCTCGTGACCGGCAAAAAAGCCTCTGAGTCTATAGTGCGGCCAACTAGGCGGTAGCCAAAGCAGCATTTCCGGACCGGCTTTACGCCCGTCTCCAAACAAGTGACTGGCTAACCAGCGAACCTGCGGATTGGGTGCCTCGCGGGCGACATCCAGCGTGAACTTGCGGATCCGCTCGCGCGATAACCAGAGGTTTTTGTTGGCGGTCAACTGCTTGAACAGCGCCGGAGATCGCTCGAAGCGGCGTTGCAGCACTTCTTGCACTTTGTAACCGGTACTGAACGACAGCGGCCAGGCTGCCGACTTGAAAAAACTCATGATCTGACTGGAGACGCGCAGTGAGCTGTCAGCTTCCAGAACGAGCGCCAGCCGGTCCAGCTCGATATAAGTGCGGATATCATCGGCGCGCAATTGTGGCAAGTCTTGCGGGGGTATCCCGTCGACCAGGCTGTCCACATCCCGAGCGATCTGGCTTCGCTCCGTGCGGCAAATCAGTGGGCGAAGCAATCGCTCCACTTCTCGGCGAGGCGCATCGTCCAGCGCTTCGCCATCGATGCAGTCGCGTCGCAGACACAGCAGCGCAGCCTGCAGTTTCTTGCGTGCAGGTTCGTAAGCATCGAGTGGCGACAGATTCAAAAACGCGAGGATCTGCTTGAGTTTCTCCAGATGGCCGTCATCGTTCTCATCGTCATCCACGGTGCTCATGGCTTTGAACGGAGTGGCCGAGAGCATCAAGACATTGCTCTCGCGCTCGCGACTGAATATCTCCCGCGCGATCAGGGACTGTTCGTTTTCCTGCAGATCGAGCAGGCTTTCGAAGCGCTGAAACTCGTCGAGAATGAACAGATCCGCCCGGAGATGCGTAGCGCAGCATCGGGCGAACGTCACGCGCAAATCGCGCATCAGCTCGCGTTTGACGCCACGGTGACGTTCCGCACGCAGACAGGCAGTGCTGCGCAGTCGTTCCAGCAATGAGGGCGTCGCGTCGTTCGACACGAAAGTGATCGCTGCGTGAAAGCTGGCAACGATCTCCTTCACCAGTCCTTGCTGTTCTATCTGATCCCGCTCCGCCTGCCAGCTGTCAGCACATTGCACTCGGTCCTGGAACAGCGCCGTCAAACTGTGGCGAAAACCTCGAAGCTGCGGGTGCTGAAGCAACGCCGCAAGGATAATGCCCCTCTCCTGCCGGTTTCCTGTTCCCTGGGTCAGCGAAAACGATGTGGCTGGCGTCAGGGTGCAAATTTCCAGCAATGCACCGTGCTGCTCGGGCTGGCACACCGCGACTTGTGCGAGGCGTGCGTAAGACGGCTGTCGAATCCAGCCGCTGCCTGCTGGAAACACGGCAAGCTTGGCCAGGTTCTCAGCGGCCAGACTCAAGTTGGAACAGATATAGGTGACACGCAGCGGTTCGCGTCGATGCCAGTCGCGCAGCATCGACACGATCAGTCCTTTCGCTACGACGGTCTTTCCTAACCCGACTTCGTCGGCAACCAGCACCCGACGGCTGTGCTGCGGGTCTTTGAACTGTTCGGCAATACGCTCGACTGTCGCACGCTGGAAATCCTTGAGCCTGCTCCAAGTCATCTGCAGGGCTAGATCGACGTTGTCGCGATCCGATACAAATCGAGTCATGCTTTCTTCTTCCATGCAAGCTGCTGGTACTGCGCCCATAACTGCACCTGGTTCAGCATTACTGTACTTAAACACGTCGTCAAAGAACGCTAATCCAGCATGAGTCAGTACCAGATTGCCTTTTGCATTCCTGTAGGCGATCCCACGCTGCTCGAGATTTTTCCTAACTGCAGATGCAAGAGCCTCCCCTTTCATGTTGCTGGCAGACATGACATCTTGTTTGTCTTCTCCCTTCCCGATCTCCTCCATGATCCCATCAGACACACCAGCTTCCCCGTCGCGCAGAATATCAAGCTGGTACCCCTGTTCATGCAGTCCGCGAGCAAGGATCAGCAGCAGAACCTGTATTTTCCTGACCACCTCGCTGTACTCCTCATCGCGCTCGACTGAACGGATGTAGATAAAGCCATTCCGCATCACCAACTCAAACCCGATGTTCAAGTACAAGGGCTTGTAGCTCTGATCGTAGTTATTGAGCATCTCTTCGAAGAGCGGGTTGGGTTTTATTTCACCATTCTCGTAGGTGTCTTTGTTGATCACCTTCCCCGACATCAACTCTTTGTAGATGGCTTGGCTAAGCTGTTGTCTCACTGCCCTGCTCCTCGATCCTCAATTTGTAATAGGTCAACTTCTGCCTGTCGTCCTCAATCACCCCTAACTGGAATCGAGGGGTTAGCACAATGTCCTCTCGGTGCTTTAGCCAAGACACGCCTTCCACTAGGTCAGCAATTTCGTAGTCGCTGATCTGCTGGGCCAGATGTGCGTGAAGCGATGCATGGGCGTCAGGCCCGACCTGAACAGGCCACTCATCTATCAGCCTTCCAATTAGTTTTCGGCGCACGTCTGAAGCACGCCTGGCTTTGAGCACGTCCTCTCCAACCGGCTCAACAGACGTTGTTGTTACCCGGGTAGCCCTATCAGTCCAAGGAAGGGTCTTGTTGGCGATTTCAGAGCACCGATTAACTGATCAAGAACGGACAGCTCTGCGTAAACGTGCGTTCGGCCTGAAGGTCTGACTGGACGCATTGACGTGCTGCTTGTGCCTTCCGGGACAAACTCTGGCGTTTGTATCAGCTGAGGATTCCACCCAGAGCCAGTTGTTTTGTAGGGGTAAAAACGAAGAGAAATAAAAAAGGGCCGCGAGATAAAATCTCGCGACCCCTTTGAATTATATGGTCGGGACGGAGTGATTCGAACACTCGACCCCTAGCACCCCATGCTAGTGCGCTACCGGACTGCGCTACGCCCCGACTAGGCGTGTTACTGGGTTTGCTTCTTGACGAAGCGATCCGGAATATACCGCAAGCTTTTGAAATGTGGAAGTATTTTAAAAGCTTGAATCACTTCTTCAGCACCACCAGCACATCTTCAAGTTCTGCGATCATCTGGCGGATCATTTGTTTGTATTGGGTGGTGTCGTCTTTGGCTTCATCACCGGACATACGCTGGCGCGCGCCGCTGATGGTGAACCCCTGGTCGTACAGCAACGCGCGGATCTGTCGGATCATCAGCACATCCTGGCGCTGATAATACCGACGGTTCCCGGTGCGTTTGACGGGGTTGAGTTGAGGAAACTCCTGCTCCCAATAGCGCAGCACGTGCGGTTTTACCGCACAGAGCTCGCTGACTTCACCAATGGTGAAGTAGCGTTTGCCTGGGATGACGGGTAGCTCGTCGTTATGACTTGGTTCCAGCATAAGCCTCAACTCGGGCCTTCAACTTCTGCCCTGGACGAAAGGTGACCACACGGCGAGCCGTGATCGGGATTTCTTCTCCCGTTTTTGGATTGCGGCCAGGCCGTTGGCGTTTGTCCCGCAGGTCAAAATTGCCGAAACCGGACAATTTGACCTGTTCGTTGTCTTCCAGAGCGTGTCTGATCTCTTCAAAAAACAGCTCGACCAATTCCTTGGCCTCGCGCTTGTTCAGACCCAACTCTTCGTACAGACGTTCCGCCATCTCAGCTTTCGTCAAAGCCCCCATACGTCACTTCCTTAACGTGGCGTTCAACCTTTGTTCGAGCGAGGTGAGGATATTTTGTGTCGTGGTATTCACCTCATCGTCATTAAGAGTGCGCGATGGATGCTGCCAGGTCAAGCCAACTGCAAGGCTTTTTCTATGCGGATCAATACCTTTACCCTGATAGACGTCAAATAGCCTGAGGTCTGTCAGCCATTCCCCTGCATTTTCACGGATTACATCCAGAACGGCAGTGGCGGCCACTTCACGGTCGGCAATCAAGGCCAGGTCACGGCGCACTTCAGGGAAGCGCGACAGCTCGCTGAATTTAGGCATTTTGCCCGAAGCCACTTCAGCCAAAACCAGTTCAAATACGAAGACCGGACGGTCGAGACCGAGGGTTTTCGACAGTTCAGGGTGAATGGCGCCGACGAAGCCCACCAGGCGGCCTTCACGCTCGATGCGCGCAGTCTGGCCCGGGTGCAACGCTGGATGGCTGCCCGGCAGGAAGGTGAATGCATCCAGCGCACCGGCAAAACCCAGCACCGCTTCCACGTCAGCCTTGACGTCGAAGAAGTCCACGGCATCGCGGCCCTGCGCCCAGCCTTCCGGCAGACGGCTACCGCAGACCACGCCAGCCAACATCGGTTCTTGTTTCAGGCCGTCCAACTGTCCTACGAAACGCAGGCCACTTTCGAACATGCGCACCCGATCTTGCTGACGGTTCAGGTTATGGGAAAGGGCTTTCACCAAGCCTGGCCACAGCGACGAACGCATGGCTGCCATGTCGTTGGAGATCGGGTTGGCCAGCAACAGTGGCTCGACGCCTGGGTTGAACAGCTCGAACTGCTTAGGATCGATGAAGCTGTAGGTCACCGCTTCCTGATAACCACGGGCAACCAGCAGGCGACGCAGCTCAGGCAGGTGCGCACGCGCCTCGGCCTTTGGTTGTGGCGCCAGGCGCGCTTGCGGATAACGGACCGGCAGGCGGTTGTAGCCGTAGAGGCGGGCCAGCTCTTCGATGAGGTCGACCTCCAGGCTGATATCGAAGCGATGGCTTGGTACTTCAACGTGCCACTGCCCTTCCCCACTCGAGGAAATAGCCAGACCGAGGGCCGACAACAGTTGCTCGATTTCAGCGGGCTCGATGACTAGGCCAAGCATCTGCTCGACACTCTTGGCGCGCAGAGTGATCGGTGCAACGGACGGCAGGAACTGTTCGTTGACGGTTTCGGTGATCGGGCCGGCTTCGCCACCGGTGATTTCCAGCAGCAGGCCAGTGGCGCGCTCCATGGCTTCACGGGCGAGGTTCCAGTCCACGCCACGCTCGTAGCGGTGCGAAGCATCGGTGTGCAGGCCGTAGGAACGGGCCTTGCCGGCGATGGCGATCTGGTCGAAGAACGCACTCTCAAGGAACACGTCACGGGTAGTAGCGGACACACCGCTGTGCTCGCCACCCATCACGCCGGCAATCGCCAGGGCGCGGGAGTGGTCGGCGATGACCAGGGTGTCGTCACGCAGGCTGACTTCCTGACCGTCGAGCAGTACCAGCTTCTCGCCTTCTTCGGCCATACGTACACGAATGCCGCCGTTGATTTCGGCGAGGTCGAACGCGTGCAGCGGTTGACCCAGCTCCAGCATCACGTAGTTGGTGATGTCAACGGCAGCGTCGATGCTGCGCACGTCGGCGCGACGCAGACGCTCAACCATCCACAGCGGGGTTGGCTTGGACAGGTCGACGTTGCGGATCACACGACCCAGATAACGCGGGCAGGCGTTTGGCGCCAACACGTCGATCGGGCGCACTTCGTCGTGTACCGCAGGCACGGCAGCAACCACAGGACGGGTGACCGGAGCGTTGTACAACGCGCCGACTTCACGAGCCAAACCAGCCAACGACAGGCAGTCGCCACGGTTCGGGGTGAGATCGACCTCGATGCTGGCATCTTCCAGTTCCAGGTAAACGCGGATGTCCTGGCCCACAGGCGCGTCGGCCGGCAGCTCCATCAAGCCATCGTTGCCCTCACCGACTTGCAGCTCGGCCTGGGAGCACAGCATGCCGTTGGACTCAACGCCACGCAGCTTGGCCTTCTTGATCTTGAAGTCGCCCGGCAACTCGGCACCGATCATGGCAAACGGGATCTTCAGGCCCGGGCGCACGTTTGGCGCTCCGCACACGACCTGGAAGGTTTCCGCGCCATTGCTGACCTGGCACACACGCAATTTGTCGGCATCGGGGTGTTGTTCGGTGCTTAGCACCTCGCCCACGACCACACCGCTGAAAACACCGGCGGCCGGCGTAACGCTATCGACCTCAAGACCGGCCATCGACAGACGCGCAACCAACGCGTCGCGATCTACCTGCGGGCTTACCCAGCCACGCAGCCATTGTTCACTGAATTTCATCCTGCTCTCCTAAAGATTCGTTACGACTAGCGAAATTGCGCGAGGAACCGCAAGTCGTTGTCGAAGAACAGACGCAAGTCGTTCACGCCGTAACGCAGCATGGCCAGACGTTCAACGCCCATGCCGAAGGCAAAGCCCGAGAACTCTTCCGGATCGATGCCGGACATACGCAGCACGTTAGGGTGAACCATGCCGCAGCCCATCACTTCCAGCCAGCCGGTCTGCTTGCAGACGCGACAGCCTTTGCCGCTGCACATCACGCATTCCATGTCGACTTCAGCGGATGGCTCGGTGAACGGGAAGAACGATGGGCGGAACCGCACCGCCAACTCCTTCTCGAAGAATACCCGCAGGAATTCTTCGATGGTGCCTTTGAGGTCGGCGAAGTTGATGTCGCGATCAACCAGCAGGCCTTCGACCTGGTGGAACATCGGCGAGTGGGTGATATCGGAGTCGCTACGGTACACACGGCCTGGGCAGACAATGCGGATCGGCGGCTTGTTCGCTTCCATGGTGCGGACCTGTACCGGAGAGGTATGGGTGCGCAACAGCATGTTCGCGTTGAAATAGAAGGTGTCGTGCATCGACCGGGCCGGGTGATGGCCTGGGATGTTGAGCGCCTCGAAGTTGTGATAATCGTCTTCGACCTCGGGGCCTTCGGCAATGCCGTAGCCAATGTGGGTGAAGAACTGCTCGATACGTTCCAGAGTCCGGGTGATCGGGTGCAGACCGCCCGAGGCCTGGCCGCGACCAGGCAAGGTTACATCAATGGACTCGGCGGCGAGTTTGGCCGCGAGATCGGCCTCCTCCATGGTCGCCTTGCGCGCATTGAGTACCTCTGTGACACGCTCCTTGGCGACGTTGATCAGCGCACCGACTTGCGGACGCTCTTCAGCCGGCAAATTCCCCAGGGTCTTCATCACCTGAGTCAATTCACCTTTCTTGCCAAGGTAGTGAACCCGGATTTGCTCCAGGGCATTTACATCTTCAGCGCTTTGCACAGCCTCAAGGGCTTGGGCGACGAGCGCGTCCAGGTTTTCCATGTACAGACTCCAGATACAAAATAGGGGAAGAGCTTGAAGGCTCTTCCCCTATTTAAGACGTTTACCACCTTGGGCTACAGACGTAACCCAGGGTGATTGTCGGGGGTACTTAAGCCAGAGTGGCTTTAGCTTTCTCGACAATCGCAGCAAACACCGCTTTTTCGTTCACTGCCAGTTCGGCCAGAACCTTACGGTCGATCTCGATGGAAGCTTTTTTCAGGCCAGCGATGAAACGGCTGTAGGACAGACCGTTAACACGTGCACCAGCGTTGATACGAGCGATCCACAGAGCGCGGAACTGACGTTTTTTCTGACGACGGTCGCGGTAGGCGTATTGGCCTGCCTTGATTACCGCTTGCTTGGCAACACGGAATACGCGTGAACGCGCGCCGTAGTAGCCTTTAGCAAGTTTCAGAATTTTTTTGTGACGTTTACGGGCAATGACGCCACGCTTTACACGAGCCATGAGTTACTTCCTCTATTCTTGATCCAAAAATTAACGAAGGCGCAGCATGCGCTCGACTTTTGCCACGTCAGACGGATGCAGCAAGCTGCTACCGCGCAGTTGACGCTTACGCTTGGTCGACATTTTGGTCAGGATGTGGCTCTTGAAAGCGTGCTTGTGCTTGATACCGTTAGCAGTTTTCAGAAACCGCTTAGCAGCACCACTTTTAGTCTTCATCTTTGGCATGTTCGGATACTCCGCATTCAGTTGATAAACATAATCAGAAGGCCTGCCGTGCCCTGTTGATTACTTCTTCTTTTTCGGGGCGATGACCATGATCAGCTGGCGTCCTTCCATCTTAGGATGCTGTTCAACGGAACCGTACTCCAACAGGTCAGCTTCAACCCGCTTGAGGAGTTCCATGCCCAGCTCCTGGTGGGCCATCTCACGGCCGCGGAATCGCAAGGATACCTTGGCCCTGTCCCCATCACTCAGGAAACGTACCAGGTTGCGCAGTTTTACCTGGTAATCCCCTTCCTCCGTCCCTGGACGAAACTTGATTTCTTTTACTTGAATCTGCTTCTGGTTCTTCTTCGCCGCAGCAATCTGCTTCTTCTTTTCGAAGATCGACTTGCCGTAGTCCATCACCCGGCAAACAGGCGGGACTGCGTCGGCGGAGATTTCCACCAGGTCCAATTTGGACTCTTCAGCGATACGAAGCGCTTCATCAATCGAGACGATGCCAATCTGCTCGCCGTCAGCGCCAATTAACCGAACCTCGCGTGCCGAGATATTCTCGTTGATCGGGGCTTTCGGTGCAGCTCGTTTATCTTGTCTCATTTCACGCTTAATAATAATTACTCCGAATCTGGGCGACCACGCCGGGAAACCGCTTGCGCGAGGAACTCAGCGAACTGGGCGACGGGCATCGAGCCCAGGTCAGCACCTTCACGAGTACGCACAGCGACAGTCTGCATCTCGACTTCCCGATCTCCGATAACCAAAAGATAGGGAACCTTGAGCAAAGTATGCTCGCGGATTTTAAAGCCGATCTTTTCATTTCTCAAGTCGGACTTGGCACGAAACCCGCTTTCGTTGAGAGTTTTTTCAACTTCGGCGGCAAAATCTGCCTGTTTGTCAGTGATATTCATGATCACTGCCTGGGTCGGAGCCAGCCACGCAGGGAATGCACCCTCGTAGTGCTCGATCAGGATCCCGACGAACCGTTCGAACGAACCGAGGATCGCCCGGTGCAGCATAACCGGGTGTTTACGGCTGTTGTCTTCGGACACGTATTCGGCGCCCAGACGGATCGGCAGGTTAAAATCGAGCTGCAGGGTACCACACTGCCAGACGCGGCCAAGGCAATCTTTCAGCGAGAACTCGATCTTCGGACCGTAGAACGCGCCTTCGCCCGGCTGCAGATCATACGCAAGGCCCGCGCTGTCGAGCGCAGCGGCCAGTGCAGCTTCGGCGCGATCCCACAGTTCATCGGAACCAACGCGTTTTTCCGGACGAGTGGACAGCTTCATCTCGACTTCGGTAAAGCCGAAATCGCGATAAACGTCCATGGTCAGCTTGATAAACGCGGCAGATTCGGCCTGCATCTGCTCTTCGGTGCAGAAGATGTGGGCGTCGTCCTGGGTGAAACCACGCACGCGCATGATGCCGTGCAGTGCACCCGATGGCTCGTTACGGTGGCAGGCACCGAACTCGGCCAGGCGCATCGGCAACTCGCGGTAGCTTTTCAGGCCTTGGTTGAACACCTGCACGTGGCACGGGCAGTTCATTGGCTTGATAGCGTAGTCGCGGTTTTCCGACTGAGTCGTGAACATGTTGTCGGCGTAGTTGGCCCAGTGCCCGGATTTTTCCCAGAGGCTACGGTCAACAACCTGGGGCGTCTTGATCTCCAGATAGCCGTTGTCGCGCTGTACTTTGCGCATGTACTGCTCAAGCACCTGGTACAGGGTCCAGCCGTTCGGGTGCCAGAACACCATGCCCGGCGCTTCTTCCTGGAGGTGGAACAGGTTCAGGCGCTTGCCGATCTTGCGGTGGTCGCGTTTCTCGGCTTCTTCGATGCGCTGGATGTAGGCCGCCAGCTGCTTCTTGTCAGCCCAGGCGGTGCCGTAGATCCGCTGCAGTTGCTCGTTCTTCGCGTCGCCACGCCAGTAGGCGCCGGACAGCTTGGTCAGCTTGAACGACTTGAGGAAACGTGTGTTCGGCACGTGTGGGCCACGGCACATGTCGACGTATTCTTCGTGGTAGTACAGGCCCATGGCCTGCTCTTCCGGCATGTCTTCCACCAGGCGCAGCTTGTAGTCCTCGCCACGGGCGGTGAACACGTCGATCACTTCGGCGCGCGGCGTGACCTTCTTGATCACGTCGTAATCTTTTTCGATCAGCTGGTGCATGCGCTGTTCGATCGCAGCCAGGTCGTCCGGAGTAAAAGGACGCTCATAGGCGATGTCGTAATAGAAGCCTTCGTCGATGACCGGGCCGATCACCATTTTCGCGGTTGGATACAGTTGCTTGACCGCGTGGCCAATCAAGTGCGCGCAAGAGTGGCGAATGATCTCCAGCCCCTCTTGATCCTTGGGCGTGATGATTTGCAGGCTGGCATCGCCGGTGATCAAGTCGCTGGCATCGACGAGCTTGCCGTCGACCTTGCCGGCCACGGTGGCCTTGGCCAGGCCAGCACCAATGGATGCGGCGACCTCGGCTACGGAAACCGAATGATCGAATGAACGTTGACTGCCGTCGGGAAGAGTAATAGTTGGCATGGCGCCTCCTCTCCTAGTGGTGACCCCTACCAAAGGTCACGTGGGTTGGGATGAGCCAGTACAAGATCCAACACCAGGCCGTTCAATGATGAACGCCTGCCTTACAGCGGCAGGAGCCTTTCGGCCAACCGATAATCGAACCAGAGTGACTGGAGTGAGCTAAAAAGAACCTGGCAAGGCGGCAATTGGCACGCCTGGAAATAGCCAAGCGCAAGATGCTAGCACAGATGAACGGTCATCGCGGCGCTGCTATCTTGCGTAAATACAAATTCCACCCTTTATAGCTGCAAAAGTGAACTTGGGCTGTACGCGAGCCCTCAAACCCTCCGAGAATCGCCGTTCGTCCTCGACCCAAAGGAGCATCCTCATCATGCGTTTTACCTCTACCCTCGCTCTCGCCGCTTCCCTGACCCTCCTTTCCCTCGGCGCACAGGCGGCAGCCCCGTCGAACTGGCCAGCCGGTGCCCGCGACAGCTTCGTCAGCGACTGCAGCGCCGCCGCCAGCCAGAACGTAGACGTCAAAACCGCCAAAGCCCATTGCGAATGTGGCGCTGACAAGATCAACGCCGAACTGAGCACTGCCGAAATCAAAGAACTGATGACCAATCAGAACGCTAGCCCGGAGCTTAAAAACAAAGCTGTCGCGGCTATCTCGTCCTGCAAAGTCGTGAAGAAAAAGTAAGATTTGCGACTGATCACACAGCTGTTTTGCCGGAAAAATGGCCCGAAAACTGCCATTTCTCACAAATTACACAGGTTTTACGGCTTTTTTTACCAGCTGATATTTCGAGCTTAAGCCCCGTAAATCGCGGCTTTCAGCCGATCAGGGCACTAAACGCAACGCTATTGATTAGCAAACAATGCCTTGGGGGGGCTCCCAAGCCGAACATTTCGACTATGATAGCCCGGTGTGCCCAGTTGGCCTGAGCAGCACAGCACTACTGAAAATATATGTTTCTTGGAGATACACCATGTCTAATCGCCAAACCGGCACCGTTAAATGGTTCAACGATGAAAAAGGCTTCGGCTTCATCACTCCTCAAGGTGGCGGTGACGACCTGTTCGTACACTTCAAAGCTATCGAAAGCGACGGTTTCAAAAGCCTGAAAGAAGGCCAAACCGTTTCCTTCGTGGCTGAGAAAGGCCAAAAGGGTATGCAAGCTGCACAGGTTCGCGGCGAGTAATTCTCCGCTGAGCTAAAAAAACCCCGTCCATGTGACGGGGTTTTTTATGGGCGCTGCAAAAGCCTGGAGCGACTTATCCGCAATTGACCCGTGTGATCACCAGATTGTCGTCGGTGTTCAGGTTCAAGCGATCGGAGCGGTACTCCAGGGTGATCATGTCGTTCGGCTTGAGGATGCGCGCATTCTGCGCACCGGCACGGGTACGCGCCTGCTCCAGCAACTGGGGCGAAGCTTTCTGGCCGATGGTGAATTCGGCGGCCTTCGACTCACAGCGGCTATGACCGGCATCGGCCACGGCGGCGTCTTTGGCTGGCTCAGAGGCACCCGGGGTGCTGCAACCCGCCAACGCGAGTGCTGCCAACAAAGTACCGAATGATGCGAGCTTCCAAGGCATGAAGCCTCCTATGATAAAAAATGGACAGAGATCGTGCGACAGCGATTGTGCGGATTGGTTTCAAGACGTAAACCGCCGCTGGGCAAGTCTGCCTGACTCTCGACAGGCATTCGCCCGGTCAATCGTGACCAGATATGAACGAAATCAGTAGATATCGATGTAATCAAATTCCGGCGTCGGCCAATTCTGCTTCAACGCATTGAGAATCTGGGTCACCCAGACTTCATCACTGGCAGCCACATTGCCGACGTATCCTGAGCCTTTTGCCCAGGTCTCCAGGCGAAACAGCAGCCCGTCGATGTCTACACCGCCTACAACCTTCCCGGAGGAGATGTAGGCGATTCCGGCTTTGGTCACCCGTAACTGGGTATGTACGTCGTCGTTGGCACTGGCGAGCAGTTGGCGCACATTCGCCGATGTCAGGTTCTCGGGGTTGTTCAAATCGATCTGCACGTGGTGTCCCCGGCAATTAAACAGGCAGACAGTGTCGCACAGCGCTGCCGTCATTCCGAATCGCCTCATGCCTAAGTATCAGTGCCAAACGCGATACAAAATGGTTAACTGGCCCGGTAAGCACCGCGTTCCAGCGCACTACCCAGTACTTTCAGCCCCGCGAGACAGTCATGACCACCGTAACGCTCCAAGCCGACATCAAAGCCAAGTGGCCCCAAGGGCAAAGCTCATACAGCCCCGGCAGCCCAGAGGAATTGGCAATCATCGGTATCGACCTGCTGGTCAAGGAACTGGGCACGCAGGCGGCGCAAGCGTTCATCGGCCAGATATTCGAGAAATACCCGGCCGATCACATGGGGGCACACGACCCCGAGCGCGAATAAGAACCGGCCGGCGAGCGCCGACCGGTAGAACCATTACTTCAGACGCGCCAGGCGCTCGGTCAGCAGATCGAAAAAGCCCTGGGCGTCGCCGTTCTCAACCCAGAACACATTCTTTTCCTGCTTCAGGCCGTCGTACCAATCGACGATGGTCTGGCCAAAGGTCGGCCCCTCACGGCTATCCACCACCATATTGGCCTGACGACCACTGAACAGCGAAGGCTTGAGCAGGTAAGCAATGACGGTAGCGTCATGCACCGGGCCACCTGGAATACCGTAGTGCTCCATGTCGCCCTTGACGTATTCGTTAAGAATATCGCCCACCACCTTGCTCGCGTTGTTCTTGATGTCGGCGATCTTTTTCAGGCGTGCTTCGCTGGTCAGCACCTTGTGGGTCACGTCCAACGGCAGGTAGGTCAGCTTGACGCCGCTCTTGAGCACAATCTCGGCCGCCACCGGGTCGGCGAACAGGTTGAATTCCGCCACCGGAGTGATATTGCCGCCATTGAAGTGCGCGCCACCCATCACCACCACTTCCTTGATGCCTTGGGTGATTTCCGGCGCCTGGGTCAGTGCCAGCGCCAGGTTGGTCTGCGGGCCGAGCATGGCGATGGTGATGCTGTGCGGCTTGGCGGTGCTCAGGGTCTTGATCAGGTAGTCAACGGCATTGCCGTCCGCCAGGCCCTTCTTGGGTTCATGCACGGTGACACCGGAAATACCCTCCTTGCCATGGATGTTCTCGGCGTAGATCGGCTTGCGCAGCAGCGGCGCTGGCGCACCGGCGTACACCGGGATTTCCTCGCGCCCTGCCCACTCGCGGGCCAGGCGCGCGTTGCGAGAGGTCTTGTCCAGGCGCACGTTGCCGGCGACGGTGGTCAGCGCACGGATATTCAGCTCATCCGGGGAGGCCATGGCGAACAGCAAGGCCACTACATCATCAGCACCGGGGTCGGTATCGATGATCAGATCGATCTTTTCCGCCGCCTGGGCGCTTGCAGCAGTGAGTGCGGACAAAAGCAAAACACTCCGGAACAGGTTTTTCAGGGTTGGGAGACCACGTTGCATAAAACACTCCTTGTCGTTGGGAACGCTAGAACGTTACGCCGGATACCAGCGCGATATTGCAGTAAGGCTGACATTCGCCAGTGCGCACCACGGCGCGCGCCTTGCGGCTGAGCTGCTTGAATTCTTCATGGCTGACCAGGCGTCGTTCACCGAGGGCAGCCTGTTCTGTGAGCGTGTTGAGTTCAGCCAGCGCCAGCGGTTGTTTGAGCAGGATTTCTTCGGCCAACACATGGCACTCCACCTGCATTTCACTGAGCACGATACGCAAGGTGCTGATGAAATCCGGAATGCCCTGGGTCAACGCCAGGTCAATCAGCTCGACGCCAGGTGGCACCGGCAGGCCGGCATCACCGATCACCAGGATGTCGCCGTGCCCAAGTGAGGCGATCACACGCGACAGGGCAATATTGAGCAGAGGTGTCTTTTTCATGAGGGCACAAAACCTTGTACGTCGTGCAGCGTTGGAATAGAGGGTTGTGCGCCGGCACGGGTGACCGACAACGCCGCCGCGACCTGGCCAAAACGGATGGCCTCTGCCTCGCTCTTGCCGTTGGCCAGTGCCGCCGCAAAGCCGCCGACGAAGGTGTCGCCCGCGGCCGTGGTGTCGACCGCCTTGACCTTTGGCGCTTGCAGATGCTCAAAGCGCTGGCCGTCGGTAAACAGCGCGCCCTGAGACCCCAGGGTGATGATCACTTTACCGGCTCCGGCCTGGATCAGTTGGGTCGCCGCCACCTTGGCGCTGTCAATCGAGTCGACCGTCACGCCGCTCAATGCGGCGGCTTCGCTTTCATTGGGAATGAGGTAGTCGATCGACGCGTACCACTCAGCCGGCAATGGGCCGCTGGCCGGGGCTGGGTTGAGGATCACCGTCTTGCCCAGCTCACGGCCGCGCTTGAGGGTGTAGCCCACCGTATTCATCGGCACTTCCAGCTGGCAGACGATCACGTCAGCCGCCTGCAGTACCGCGTCGAACGCCTGCAACGAGGCCGGCGTCAGTTCGCCGTTGCTGCCCGCCACGATCACAATCGCGTTCTGGCTGCTGTCATCCACCACGATCAAGGCCACGCCACTGGAGCCATCCACGGTACTGACGGCCTGGCAATCAATCCCCTCAACCAGCAATGCGTCACGCAATTGAGTGCCGTAGGCATCGGTGCCGACGCAGCCGATCATCGACACATCGGCGCCCAGTCGCGCCGAAGCGACGGCCTGGTTCGCGCCCTTTCCGCCAGGCACGGTGGAAAATGTCTGCCCGATGAGTGTTTCACCGGCACGCGGCAGCCGGCTGGCGCGGGTCACCAGGTCCATGTTCAAGCTGCCTACTACCACTACTTTTGCTGGCATACATCAGTACTCATCAATTCGGTTCAGCGGTATTGAGCGAATGTTCCGGCGACGGGCGCCGTCGACTCACGCAATACGATGCTCGGCGTCACGATGCGTTGATCGATCGGCATGTGGGGTGTCGCAATTCTTCGCAGTAACAACTCGGCCGCCGTCTCGCCCAGTTGCACGATCGACTGCCCGACCGTCGTCAACGCCGGGTAGACGTAACGGCCCATTTGAATATCATCAAAACCGATCACTGACAGCTCGCCCGGCACGCGGATATTGCGCTCGGCTGCTGCGCGCAACACGCCGAAACCGATCATGTCGTTACTGGCAAAAATCGCGCTGGGCGGATTGTGCGCCAACAACTGCACGGCGGCGGCATAACCGCCCGTGCTGGTGAAGTCGCTCTCCTGGGTGCGATTGGCTGCCACGTCGACTCCCGCCTCTCGCAGCGCGCGGTGATACCCCGCCAGACGCATCTGCGCGACACGGGTATGGGCCGGACCGCCGATGCAGGCGATATCTCGGTGGCCCAGTTCGAGCAAGTGTCGGGTCGCCAGGTAGGCGCCCTCCTCGTGGTCGATACGCACCAGGTCCACGTCAATGCCATCCAGCGCCCGGTCGACGATCACCATGGGCGTACGCACCGCGCTCAAGCCGGCGGCAAGACCGCTGTCGTCGCCGCCCACCGAGGTCACGATCAAGCCGTCGATGCGTTTTTCCAGTAACACGCGCAAATAGTTGCGCTGCTTTTCAGCGTTGTCGTCGGAGTTGCACAGGATCACGCAGTAGCCGTTACGCTCGCAGTAATCCTCAATGCCCCGGGCCAACTCCGCGAAATACGGGTTGAGGCTGTTGGGCACCAGCAAACCGATGGTGGCCGTGGTCTTGGCCTTGAGTGAACGCGCTACGGCACTGGGCACGTAGTCGAGCTGCTTGATCGCCGCTTCGACCTTGATACGTACCGGCTCGCTGACCGGGCGCGTCTTGTTCACCACATGGGACACCGTGGTGTAGGAGATACCCGCAAGCGCTGCCACATCCTTGATCGTTGCCATGGTTCAGCCCCGCCGACTGGCGCGCTGGCTGCGGTAGGTATCGAGGACCACGGCAATCACGATCACGGCGCCGGTAATGATGCGCTTCGTGGGCTCCGTGGCACCGATCTGCGCCAGGCCGGCGGCCAATACCGAAATAATCAACACACCAAAAAAGGTACTGATCACTGAGCCGCGCCCGCCCATCAGGCTGGTACCGCCGATCACCACCGCCGCAATCACTTGCAGCTCAAGGCCGGAGCCGGCATTCGGGTCCGCCGCTTCCAGGCGCGAGATCTGGAACAGCGCGGCCACACCGGCCAGCAGGCCCATGAGGCTGAACACCAGGATCTTGTAGGGCTTGGGATTGATCCCCGCCAGACGCACGGCCTCTTCGTTGGTGCCGATACCGATCAGGTAACGACCAAACACGGTACGCGTCAGTACAAGCTGCGCAGCGATGATCACCAGCAAGGCGATGATGAATGACGGCGAGATACCAAAGGCAATCGGGTTGGACAGCCAGGCAAACGAATCACCGATGTAAGCGGTACGCGAGCCGGTCATTTGGTACGCCACGCCACGGGCCATTTCCAGCACACCGAGGGACACGATGAACGACGGAATGCGCCAGGCCACGGTGATCGAGCCGGTAATGGTGCCCGCCAATGCCGCACAGCCCATGCCCAGCACGGCAGCCGGCAACACGCTCCAACCCCAGCCGAGAATCGCCACGCTGACGGCCGACGCCGCCAGGGCCAGTACAGAACCTACCGACAGGTCGATGCCGCCGATGATCAGGATGAAGGTCATGCCCACCGCCAGCACCATCAGGTCTGGAATCTGGTTGGCCAGGGTGCTGAAGGTGTCATAGGACAGGAAGTGGTCGCTCAGTACCGAGAACAGCGCAATCATCGCCAGCAAGGCGCCCGCCAGGCCCAGGTAAGTACCCAGGCCATAGAAATTGCCGCCAGTCTTGCCGGGGGAAGTTGTGGTTTTCATGGGGTATCCCTAAGCACTGCGTCATTGAGCAGCGCATCACGTTTCTGATAGCCGGCGAAAGCGGCGGCGAGCAATTCGTCCTGGGTCCAGCTGTCGCGCTCGAAGGTCTCGATCAAGCGCCCGGCGGACAACACACCGATGCGGTCGCAGATCAGCATGAGTTCGCGCAGGTCACTGGACACCACCACCAGCGCTTTGCCCTGGCGGGTCAACTCGCCCAGCAAGGCATAAATATCGAACTTGGCACCGACGTCGATACCACGGGTCGGCTCATCGAACAGCATTACCGAGCAATCACGCTCCAGCCAGCGGCCAATCACCACTTTCTGCTGGTTACCACCGGACAGCTCGGAGACCAACTGCGCCGGACTGGAACTGCGGATGCGCATGGCATCGATCTGACGCTTGGCCAGCGCGGTTTCATTGCGACTGTTGACGACGCCACCGCCGGAAATTTCCGGCATGTTGCCCAGGGCAATGTTGGCGCTGATGGATTGAGTCAGCAGCAGGCCTTCGCCTTTGCGGTCCTCGGTGATCAGGGCAATGCCATGACCCACCGCGTCCACTGGCGAGCGGATGCTCACCACTTGGGCCGGCGAGCCGAGCGCCACGGTGCCGCTGTCGGCCAGGTCGGCGCCGAAGATCAGGCGCAACAGTTCAGTACGACCGGCACCGATCAGGCCGGAGATGCCGTAAATCTCGCCCGCACGCACTTCGAAGGACACGTCGCGGACTTTGTCCGAGCGGGTCAGGCCTTTCACCGTCAGGGCCGGGCCACCAATGGTGCGCGGGCCCAGGTCGATGTGCTCGCCCAGCTCGCGACCGACCATCAAAGTGACCAGCTGTTCGCTGTTGTAGTTGGCCATCGGCTCGACACAGACCAGCTTGCCGTCGCGCAATACCGCAATGCGTTGGGCCACACGGGCCAGCTCTTCCAGCCGGTGTGAAATGTAGATGATCGCCACGCCCCGGGCCTGCAGGCGGGTGATTTGTTCAAACAGCATCTCGACTTCACGGGCAGTGAGCATCGCCGTGGGTTCGTCGAGGATCAGTACGTGGCAGTCGCCAATCAGGTTACGGGCGATCTCGACCATCTGCTGATGGCCAATACCCAGGCTGCCGACCAGTGTGTCCGGGTCGATAGCATCCAGGCCGACTTGGGCCATGGCCTCGATCGCAGCCTTGCGCAGTTGTTTGCGGCTGATCCAACCACAGTGGCTGGGCAGGTTATCCAGGAACAGGTTTTCGGCGACGGTCAGTGTCGGCAGCAGGTTGAGTTCCTGCATGACCATGCGCACGCCCAGTTCTTCGGCCTGGGTGCGACTGCCGGGGCGATAGTCCTGTCCATTGAACTGCATGTGCCCGGTGGTCGGCGTGACCAGCCCGCCGATGATCTTCGACAAGGTGCTTTTGCCTGCGCCGTTCTCACCGGTCAACGCCAGCACTTCCCCGCGATTGAGCGTCAGGGTGATGTCGGACAGAACCGGCTGGGCATAGGTCTTGCCGATACCGCTGACCGAGAGGACAGCGTTCGGGGCGGAAGATGACATAGGAAAATCTCCAGGCGCCCGCTCAGGGCGAGCGGGCGCTGTTGGGTACTGCCAGGATTACTTCTTGAGGACGAGCTCGACCGGGGTTTCGATCACGCCATCTTTGGAATCGACTTTCTCACCCTTGACCAGCTTGAGCGCGTTCTGGATACCGAACACGGCTTGCTGGGCAGCGGCCTGGTCAGCGGTGGCGAGTACGCGACCGTCTTGCAACATCGGCTTGATGGCTTCGATGTTGTCGTAGCCCACGACCAGCACTTTGCCGGCCTTGCCTGCCGCACGTACGGCGGAGACAGCGCCCAACGCCATGTTGTCGTTACCGGCCAGCAGGGCCTTGAGGTCCGGGTACTCACTCAGCATGGCGGACGCGACTTTCTGGCCCTGGTCGATTTCCCAGTTGCCGGATTGGGTGGAGACGATCTTCATGCCGGCAGCGTCCATCGCATCCTTGTAGCCTGCAGTACGCTGCTGGGCGTTGGTGGTCGTCGGCACGCCTTCGATGATGCCGACCTTGTCACCCGAGGCCAGTTGCTTGGCCAGGTAGTCGCCCACCAGCTTGGAGCCTTTGCGGTTGTCCGGGCCTACGAACGGAATATCGAGTTTTTTGCTTTTGAGCACATCCGGGTCCAGGCGGTTGTCGATGTTGACGACCTTGATACCGGCATCCGAAGCCTTCTTCAGCACGGTGACCAGCGCCTTGGAGTCAGCCGGCGCGATGACGATGGCATTGACCTTGGCGAGGATCATCTGGTTGACGATATCGATCTGCGCACTGGTGTCGGTTTCGTTCTTGATCCCGTTGGTGATCATGTCGAAATCGGCGGCGTGTTCTTTCTGATACGTCTTGGCACCGTCTTGCATGGTGACAAAGAATTCATTGGCGAGGGATTTCATGACCAGGCCGACCTTGGGTTTGGCGGCGTCACCGGCAAATGCAGAGGAGAGAGGCAAGGCAGCGGATGCGGCAGCAAGCACAGCGACAGCAAGAAGACGTCCAGCGAATGGCAGCTTCATGGGTTCACTCCGATCTTATGATTATTGTGAGCAACGCTTGCACCGAAGATCGCTTCGGCAGCCTTCCCACCCGGGTGGCTGATACGAGCTGTCACGATACTCCAGGAGTAATCCGTGAAACATCCCGCAAACGTTTGCGTTGTTCAAACTATGAGAACCTTGTCGAGATTTGTCAACGGTTGAAAACTGCCTTTCATCCACGCCCTCCCTTACGCCTGACCCTTGGGTGCAGTTAAACATTGCACGCTTCCGGTCGTTCTCTAAAACGACAGGCTACGCGACATCATTCATGCAAACTCAAAAGCCAAGCGGTCAACATTTTCGGACAACCGAACGCAATACAGTCCGATGTTCGGAAAGCCGGACACCTACTTCATCCCAGCCACCAGAAAAATAGTAAAAACCGTTATAGATCAAATACTTATTTTATAACCACAAACACAATCAGCCTGGTACAGATCCTGCTCTACTCCATCGCCTCGTGGCATTCAGAACCGCCCGGGTGTTCTAGATGAACCTGCTACAGCACTCATCAAAAACCAGAGAGAAAAATAATGAAATCTGCACTGAAAAACTTTGTTCCGGGCGCTTTAGCCCTCCTGCTGCTGTTCCCCGTTGCCGCCCAGGCAAAGGAAGTTGAATCCAAGACCAAACTGTCCAATGTGGTGATCCTTGCCACCGGCGGCACCATTGCCGGCGCCGGCGCCAGCGCGGCCAACAGTGCCACCTACCAGGCGGCCAAGGTCGGCATCGAGCAATTGATCGCCGGTGTTCCTGAGCTTAGCCAGATCGCCAATGTACGCGGCGAACAAGTTATGCAAATTGCGTCCGAAAGCATCAACAATGAAAACCTGCTGCAACTGGGGCGTCGCGTCGCCGAACTGGCTGACAGCAAGGACGTGGACGGCATCGTGATCACCCACGGTACCGACACCCTGGAAGAAACCGCCTACTTCCTGAACCTGGTGGAAAAAACCGACAAGCCAATCGTGGTGGTCGGTTCCATGCGCCCAGGCACCGCCATGTCGGCAGACGGCATGCTCAACCTGTACAACGCCGTGGCCGTGGCCGGTAGCAAAGATGCACGCGGCAAGGGCGTGCTGGTCACCATGAACGACGAGATCCAGTCGGGTCGCGACGTCAGCAAGATGATCAATATCAAGACCGAAGCATTCAAGAGCCCATGGGGCCCGCTGGGCATGGTGGTTGAAGGCAAATCCTACTGGTTCCGCTTGCCAGCCAAGCGCCACACCATGGACTCTGAATTCGATATCAAAAACATCAAGAGCCTGCCCGATGTCGAGATTGCCTATGGCTATGGCAACGTGAGCGATACCGCTTACAAGGCTCTGGCTCAAGCTGGCGCCAAAGCGATCATCCACGCTGGCACCGGCAATGGCTCAGTGTCCTCCAAGGTCGTGCCTGCTCTGGTAGAACTGCGCAAGCAAGGTGTGCAGATCATTCGTTCTTCCCATGTGAATGCCGGCGGCATGGTGCTGCGTAACGCCGAACAGCCTGACGACAAATACGATTGGGTCGCGGCCCTCGACCTCAACCCACAGAAAGCCCGCATCCTGGCGATGGTCGCCCTGACCAAGACCCAGGACAGCAAAGAGTTGCAACGGATGTTCTGGGAATACTGATTCCTGCCGTCCTCTGTAGGAGCGAGCTTGCTCGCGAAGGTCGTTAACACTGACGCTGTCTGTCTGGATTAACCCATCGCCCTCAAGCTTCTCGCAAGCAAGCTTGCTCCTACAAACCCCTTCTACCGCCCTACACGAAATTGCCTGAATTGCTGTCAGACGGACTTCTTGAAGTTTAAGTAGTTGCGAAATCACCTACAGTTAAATACTGTATGTGCGTACAGCTTATTAAGGAATACTCCGTGGCAAAGTCCTCTCCCGCAGTGCCAACCCCACCCGGTGCCTACGAACGCCTGGCCATTCGTGTGCAAAAGATCATCAATTCGACCAACGCGCAGAAAGCCAAGGCGGCCTTGATCTTCCGTTTGCCGGACGAACCTGAAGATGAGTGGGCGCGTTTGCTGGAGGAAATCGCGGAAAACGACAACGTCACCCTCGCTTATCGCGACGACGGCGGTGTGCAGATTTTCTGGGTTGTGCCGAAGGAAGATTGATTCAATGAGTGTCCGTTTTATCGCTGTGTGCTGCCTTTTTTTTGCCATCACCGCCCACGCCCAGGCGCCCCGTACCTTCAGCGAAGCCAAGAAGGTCGCCTGGAAACTCTACGCCCCCCAATCCACCGAGTTCTATTGCGGCTGCAAGTACACTGGCAACCGGGTGGATTTGAAAGCCTGCGGCTACATCCCACGCAAAAACGCCAACCGCGCCGCACGCATTGAGTGGGAGCATATCGTTCCGGCTTGGCAAATCGGGCATCAGCGCCAGTGCTGGCAGGACGGCGGGCGCAAAAACTGCACGCGACACGACGACGTGTTCAAGCGCGCCGAGGCCGACCTGCACAACCTGGTACCGAGCATCGGCGAGGTCAATGGAGACCGTAACAACTTCAGTTTTGGTTGGCTGCCAGTGCAAAGCGGGCAGTACGGCTCATGCCTGACCCAGGTGGACTTCAAAGCCAAGAAGGTGATGCCACGCCCATCCATCCGGGGAATGATCGCCCGCACGTATTTCTACATGAGCAAGCAGTACGGCTTGCGCCTGTCAAAACAGGATCGCCAGTTGTACGAAGCCTGGAACAAGACCTACCCAGTGCAAGCCTGGGAACGCCAGCGCAACCAGACCGTGGCGTGTGTGATGGGGCGCGGCAATGAGTTTGTCGGCCCGGTGAACCTTAAAGCTTGCGGTTGAATGTGTGCGGGGCTTGCGCCCCGCCAGGCTATTACTGGGCGGCCTTGTGCTCAATGATCTCTGACACCGTGTCAGTTTTCTTGGCGCGGGCCATCTTCTCGTTAAGCAGCGTCTGCTTGGCCTCAGCCTCCGCCTTGGATGCGAACGGCCCCAGCAGGACTTCATCCTTGCCGTCCATCTTCACGATATAAAAATTGAAACCATGTTCCAGCAACCAGGCCGTGAGGTCGGTGATTGCCTGCAGCTTGTGGTCGGGCGGGCCTACCCGAATATCCCATTCCTGAGCGGCAATTGCGCCGGTTTGAGGCTGGCTTTCAGTCACGGCAGGCTTGGCCTTGGGCGCATCGACGCTTTTGCCTTCACCGCAACCGGCCAATGCCAACACCGCAATTGCCATCGCTACTTTACGCACTGCCCTGCTCCTTCAAAGATAAAGAGGCGACTTTATCATTCACTGTCTATTCTGGCCGTCATAAACGTTGGCTTAAACAATGCGAATCATGTACCGCAGACCTGTATGATGCCGCCATGGGAATTAATGTCGCCTCTATGCGTCCTAAAAGAGGCAGTCACAGGGAAGCGCTTAGCAGTAAGCTACACACATCCGACACCTGCCCTGTCTGAAACATGTGTCCTTAAAAGTAATCAAGGAGAAGTCCATGCTTATACTCACCCGCAAAGTTGGTGAAAGCATAAACATCGGTGATGACATCACGATCACCATCCTGGGCGTAAGCGGCCAGCAAGTACGAATCGGCATTAACGCACCCAAGGATGTTGCCGTACATCGCGAGGAAATCTACCAGCGCATTCAGGCTGGCCTGACTGCTCCGGACAAAAACCAGACGCCTTGAAGCCCTCCCAGTAGCCAGCCCTTTCGTTCACTGTAACGGCTGGCGAAAACTTCTTTGAACGGCTCTGTCTTTGTTGCGTGAATCACGTCCCCCCTGCGTTCATCTTCATGGAAAGATGAAGCTGTGTTCACGCCTGGAACTGGTCGTTTCACTCACTGCCGAATCGCTTGCCTGCCCTCCTGCCATCCGTGTGTATTCAGGAACACATCCACGAGGATGTGAACGGATCCAGCCAACGCCCAACGAAAGCCAAGCCCCATTAGGACTCGACCTTTTCATGTCAGGCGGCCCCGTCCTGCAAGTACAGCAAACCGTCCGCGTCACGCAGCACGCTTAGCTGTTCGTACCCGTCTATCGAAGAATGCTCGGTGAGCATGGGCGCATGATGCGTCGACGTCACAACCATCACGTCCGCCCCCGCAGCCTCTCCCGCCCGGATGCCTACTGTCGCATCTTCAAACACCAGGCAATCCTGCACCGGTACGCCCAATCGTTGCGCCCCCAGCACGTAACAGTCGGGGTTCGGTTTGCCGATCGCGACATCTTCGGCGGTGACCATTATTGCCGGCGGCGCAATGCCCGCCGCTTGCAGTCGACGTAGCGCCAGCTCCCTGGGCGCCGAGGTAACCAGCGCCCATTGATCATCCGGCAGACTGTTTAAAAACGTGACGGCGCCGGGAATCGCCACGACACCTTCGACATCATTGATTTCAGCCTGGGTAATCCACTGTGCCTCCACCTCGGGATCGACGCCCGGCAATGCCTGACGGGTGATGGTATCGATCGCACGGGCACCGTGAATGGTGGCCAGAAACGCCGCCACTTCCAGACCATGGTTCTTGGCCCAGATGCTCCACACCCGCTCGGCGGCGGCAATGGAGTTGAGCAACGTCCCGTCCATATCGAACAGAAAGGCACGGTAACGGCGGTTGTATACAGCTGAACCTCGGATGGACACTGCGCAGTTTCCTCATGGGCGGAGACAAATAATGGGCCCACTGCAATCTACGGATCACCTGGGCGGTTGTAAACGCCACCGACGCGCTTGCATTACAGCTTTGTAATCAAGCGGTAAGTCTTGCCACCACCCTCACTTCATACAGTTAAGTCGTCAGTCACCCACATCGGATGACGCCACTTCCTACTGATGAAAAGGGTCCACCTATGAAACCTGCAAGCAAACTCTGCCTGATCGCCGCCAGCCTGCTGATGCTGGGCACTGGCAGCGCCATGGCGGGCGCCGTCGCACCGGTCAAAGCCAATAATGTGGTGCTGGTGCACGGCTCCTGGGCTGACGGTTCGAGTTGGTCCGAGGTGATTACCCGCCTCCAGGCCGCGGGGCTGCACGTCACTGCCGTGCAAAACCCGCTGACCTCGGTGGCCGACGATGTTGCCGCCACCCACCGTGTGCTGGATCAACAAGACGGCCCGACCGTGCTGGTCGGCCATTCCTATGCAGGCACCGTGGTCAGCGACGCCGGGGTCAACCCGAAAGTCAGCGCCCTGGTCTACGTGGCCGCCCGGGCTCCAGACGCCAACGAAGACTTCGTCGCGCTCTCAGCCAAGTACCCGACCATGCCTGTTCGCGCTGGCGTCGAAGACCACGACGGCTACCTCACCCTGAGCCAGGACGCCTTCCTCAAGTACTTCGCCGCCGATGTGCCACACGCCAAGGCCATGGAGCTGTATGCCGTGCAGCAACCCATTACCAAGACCCTGTTCAGCGGCCGCACTGTCAATGCGGCCTGGCACACCAAGCCGTCGTGGTACGCGGTGTCGGCGAATGACCAGACCATCAACCCTGACCTTGAGCGCTTCCTCGCCAAGCGTATGAACGCCACCACCATCGAGCTGCCATCGAGCCATTTGTCACTGGTGTCCCACCCGAAGGAAATCACCGACCTGATCCTCGAAGCCTCGGGCCGCCAGCCTTAAGCCTTGCATTACAAACTTGTCATCATCCTGTTGGTTGGCTGTTCGGGGCGCCTGGTTACTGTGAAGTCACTGCCATGACCTGGCAGCCAACCCTTTAAGAGAAATACCACCATGAAACTGTTTATCCTCGGCTTTACCGCTTTGCTCGCTACCGGTTCCGTGCTTGCCGCCGAACCTGTCATCCACGACAAAACCGGCTTCTTCGTCCACCTGGACGTGGCCAAAGTGCTGTCGAGCACCGACACTTATGGCCAATGCGGCATCGTCCCCGCCCGCCTCAACTACCTCGACAGCCAAGGCCGCGAACACGTGTTGGACTACCAGGTGCAGGGCATCGGTTGCGCCAGTGACAATTGATCGGGCTACACTTGCGCCACGCATTGAAACAGGGCATTACCCATGAACATCCTCGTAGTCGAAGACGAACCCAAGGCCGGCAACTACTTGCTCAATGGCCTGCAGGAGCTGGGCTATTCCGTCAGTCTCGCCCGCGACGGCGTGGACGGTTTGCACCAGGCCCTGGAAACCCCGTTCGACGTGATCGTACTGGATGTGATGATGCCGAAAATGGACGGCTGGGAAGTGCTGCGCCGCCTGCGCAAGGAAGCCGACACACCGGTACTTTTTCTGACGGCCCGCGATGACATTGCCGACCGCATCAAGGGCCTGGAACTGGGCGCCGACGATTACCTGATCAAACCGTTTTCCTTCGCCGAACTGGTAGCACGCTTGCGTACACTGACCCGCCGTGGCCCGAGCCGGGACGAGGAACAGCTGCAGATCGCTGACCTGCAGATCGACGTACTGAAGCGCCGCGTTACCCGCGCCGGCACGCGCATTACCCTAACCAATAAAGAGTTCGCCCTGCTGCACCTGTTCGCAACTCACCAGGACCAGGTGCTGTCCCGTTCGATGATCGCATCGCGGGTGTGGGACATGAACTTCGACAGCGACACCAACGTGGTAGACGTCGCCGTGCGGCGCCTGCGCTTGAAAATCGACGACCCGTTCCAGCTCAAGCTGATCCACAGCGTGCGCGGCATCGGCTACCGCTTCGATACCCAGCCATGAACAAACGTCGCCATTACTCCTTGACGCTGCGTCTGGCACTTATCTTCGCCCTGCTCGCCTTCGTCTTGCTGGCAACCCTGGGTGTGGCGCTGTACCGCGAGCTGGAGCGAGAGTTGATCAAGCGGGACGATGCCGCATTGATTTCCCGCGTCGACCAACTGCGCAACCTGCTCAACGACAACAATACCCTGGACCTGATCAAGACCAAGCCGGAGCTGTTCCAGAACATGCTGGGCAACCGTGAATCGATACTGAGCATCGCCGCGCCTGGGCAAAAACCCTTGCTGACGGTCAATCCCGGTAATATCGACCTGCCTTCCGTTCCCCCGGTGCCCAAGAACCACGAGCTGACGTTTGCTGACGTGCACCACTTCCCCAGCATTAACGGTGTGCCGTTCGCGACCGTGGCCGCGTCCATCGACTCCGGCGACCTGGGCAGCCTGCAAGTCACCACGGGGCGCCTGATGACAGAGCGCACCGCCATGCTCGCCAGCTATCGCTTGAGCGTTTATATCCTGGCGAGCATCGCCGCAATCATTTTGGCGGTGGCCGGTTATCTACTGGTGCATCGTGGACTTGTACCGTTGCGCCGCCTGGCCCGGCACGCCCAAGGCATCGGCGTCGGCAATCTCGCCGAACGCCTCGACAGCCACGGCGCACCAAAAGAATTGTTGCCGATGATTGATTCGTTTAACACCATGCTGGAGCGGCTAGCCAAGGGTTTTGTCCAACTGGGCCAGGTATCCACCGACATGGCCCACGAACTGCGCACGCCCATCAACAACCTGTTGGGCGAAACCCAGGTTGCCCTGCAACAAAACCGCAGCATCGAGAGCTATCAGCAACTGCTGGCGTCCAATGTCGAAGAGCTTGAACGCCTGGCGCGGATGCTCGACAACATGCTGTTCCTGGCGCGCACCGACCCGGCCAGCGCCCTGCGCCAGCGTCAGGAACTCAATGCCGCAGATGAAGTGGAACGCATCGCCGAGTACTTCGAAGGCTTGGCGGCGGATAGGGATATCAGCATTCGCGCTGAAGGTAACGGGGTGATCTGGGCGGAGCCGATGCTACTGCGCAGGGCCCTGGCGAACCTGTGTGCCAACGCCATTAAATATGGTGCGCCGAGCACCGAGTTGGTAATACGGGCGATTCCCGATGCCGAGGGCATTCACCTGAAGGTCAGCAACCGCGGTGAGACCATCGCTGCCGAGCATCTGCCGCGACTGTTCGAACGTTTTTACCGTGTGGATGAATCACGGGAACGGTCAGCGCAATCCAACGGATTGGGCTTGTCGATTGTGGCGACCATCATGCAGTTGCATAACGGGCAATACAGCGTGAGCAGTGAGGCCGGGGTGACGTGTTTTGATTTGTTCTTTCCGAAGCGGGAACACTGAGCGGCAGACCCCCGGTGTTATTTTGCAAAGGTTTGTCCCTTATCGCTGGACGAAAGCCACACTATTCTGGCTTCCCAAGGGGCTCAAGGCAGAGCCGGCAACAGTAAAAACAATGGAGATTCGGGAATGGAAATACGATTAGGTCTACTGGAAAAGGGGCTGGCTGAAATGAACGAGAAGCTGATCACCGTTTCGAGCAAGGCAGACGCCATGGATAAACATTTCGCTTCCAAGGCAGACCTGGCAACCACTGAGCTGAACCTTATCAAGTGGTACGTGGCAACTGCATTCGCAATGACAGGCCTGGCTTGCGCCATCACCTTCGGACTTACCCGATTATTTGCGATGTGAGAGGCGCTGGGCCGGTCAACCGACCTGCCCGCCCGCCTCCTTTACATCCACAAGCGTTTGCCACGCCGCCAGTAAAGCTACCTGCAGTCCCGCAACCATCATACCCAGCACCATTGAAGGCTGCTGCGAACCCGCCACCTGCTCTGGCAGAAACGGTACGTGGATAAACCCACTGCGCACTCCCGACCCTGCAAGCGCATGCTGCAAGAGATAAAACACCTGATTACACACAAATGTCCCCGCCGTCTGTGATACCGAGGCAGCGATCCCCGCTTCACGCACGGCCTTGACCATCGCCTTGATCGGCAGCGTCGTGAAGTAGGCCGCCGGGCCATCAGCGATGACCGCCGTATCGACAGGCTGCTCGCCCAGGTTATCCGGAATACGAGCATCGTTGACATTGATCGCCACCCGCTCGATAGAGAGAGTGCTACGGCCCGGTCCCAGACCAGTAGCGATCACCATCGCCGGACGCAACTCATCGATCAACCGGGTCAGGCACTCACCCGCAGTGGCAAATGCGCAAGGCAATCGACGCGCAACTATCTGCACATCGGGCGCCAGTTGCACACCGTCCAGTTGGCGCACAGCCTCCCAGGACGGATTAACCAAGTCTTTATCAAAGGGCTCAAAGCCCGTCAGCAATACGGTTTGCATCTTCGCCTCACATCAATAGGTAAAGCAGCACAATATTGACCACCAACATCATCAGCGCCGTGGGCAGTTGAGCCTTGATCACGGCGTTCTTGTCCGGCAGTTCAAGCAACGCAGCAGGCACGATATTGAAGTTGGCGGCCATCGGCGTCATCAGTGTGCCGCAGTAGCCGGAGAACATACCAATCGCTGCCATTACGGCCGGGTTACCGCCGTAGATACCCACCAGTACCGGCACGCCAACACCGCCCGTCATCACAGGGAAAGCCGCGAATCCATTACCCATGATCACCGTAAACAAGGCCATGCCCAGCACATAGACCATCACCGCCACCAACTTGAAATCCATGTTGATGTAGGTCGTGGTGACGTGCGCAACGGCCGTACCGACCCCGGCTTCGTTAAACAGCAAGCCGAGCATCGCGAGCATTTGCGGAAGCACCATCGCCCAGCCGAGGGCTTCGGTGAGACGGCGGGATTCGCGCAAGGCTTGCACCGGCGTATCACGAGTGAGCCAGCAGGCCAGGCCAAGTGCGATCAAGCAGCCGATGCCAAGGGAAACGAAGGTGGTGTTTTTCGGATCCAGCAGCGGCACGCCGCCGATCTCGGTGTGCTTGAGCAATACCGAGCCGATCACCGTGGTCAGCGGAATAGCCAACGCAGGAATGAAGAGTTTGTGACCCAGGCGACCGGCACTGGCGCGGGATGCCTTGTCATGCAACTCGGCATGCTTGCCACGGCCGACGCCGCCCATGCCGGCGATCAATGCCATCACCACGACGCCAGCGCCGATGGCGACCGACGGTAGGCGCTCGCCGATCAGGAACGGAATAGCGAACAACAGCCAGAACAACGCACTGGACCAACGCTTGGGATGGCTCCGGTCCATCAAGATCATCCCCGCGGTGATCAGCAGCAGAACCCCAGCGAGCCAGTACAGGTATTGAATGGAAATGATCATTGCGCGGCCTCCACTGGCGTAGTGGCAGATGTCATCTCACGGGTGAGCCTTCGATCAAACCGATGCAGACGGATCGCATGAATGATGAAGGCACAGATCGCAGTAGGGATACCCCACACCGCAATGTGCAGAGGCTCAACATCAATCCCTGAGCCGAGCAGGAAGGTGTGCATCAATGCGATGGCGCCAAATGCGACAAAAATATCTTCACCAAAAAACAGGCCGACGTTGTCAGTCGCGGCGCACATGGCCAACACCTTGTGACGCAGCTTGTCCGGCAACTTGCCGTAGCGTTTTTCTGCTGCACCTTCGGCCATCGGCGCCAGCAGCGGGCGCACCATCTGCGGGTGCCCGCCCAAGCTGGTCAAGCCCATGGCAGCAGTGGATTCACGCACAAACAGATAGATGATCAGCAGGCGCCCCACCGTGGCGCGCTCGAAGCGTGCGATCCAGTTCTGCGCATGCAGGCGCAGCCCGTGACGCTCCAGCAGGCCGATAACGGCAAGGGGCAACAACAGGATCAATTGCAGGGCACGGGTCTGAAGGAAGCCATCGCCCATGGTCGCGAGGATTTTTTCCAGTGGGAAATGGGCGGCAAGCCCGGTGGCGATGGCGGCGGCGGTGACCACCAACAGCGGGTTGAAGCGCAAGATAAAGCCAACCACGATCACAAGTACGCCGATCAACGGCCATAAGTTCACAACAGTTTGCATGGCGTGAGGTCCTTAAGTGCGCGCTGCGGCGCCATTACAGCAGGATGTGAACAAAGGGTTCACAGCAAGAAGTGGCGTGCAGTCGGCTCGGTTTTTTATTGTTGACCCGAAAGGTCGAGCGTCAGTGGCGGCAACTTTGCTGCCTGGGGACGGGAGGTGTCCAACAAGAAAAATTGTTGCTGCGAACCAATAATTTTTGTGGGTGATTGGACGCGGTACACGTAACAAGATGTGGACAGACCTGACGGGATTCGCGCATCTTAGCGCCGCCCGCTTCTCAGGCCTTTGCGGCCCTCCCGTTAACGTTGTGGATATGGAAATTCAATGAAAACCCAAAAAATCCTGATCGCTATCTCCTGCGCCGTTGCGCTGTCCATGCTGGGTGGTTGCGCCGCCAAGGTGAAAAGTGGTGGCAGCGCCGCCCTGGCGATCCCGGACGCCGCCAAACACAACTTGGTGGTGAGCATCAAAGGCGAAGGCCAGGTCGAGCAAAACCCGGACTGGAACCTGCTAAAGCGCGACTGGAACAATGCGCTCCAGGTCGAAGCCCGCCAAGCCGGCTTCAATGTCACTGAAAGCTCCGCAGTGGCTCCCAGCGGCGAAGACGGTGTCGGCATCAACATCAATGTGAGCAAGTTCCGTTACATCGAGCCGGGCTCGCGCTACGTCGCGGGTGCGCTGGTAGGTAATGCCTGGGTGTTCTCTCGCGCCGATTACTCCGACCTGAAATCCGGCGCACCGATTGGCTCGCGCACCTACGACACTTCGTCGTCCGCCTGGGAAGGCATTGCCTCGGCCATGACACAGAAGCAAGTACAGGCGATCGCCAAGCAGATGATCAGCGATATCAAAAGCGCCAAGGCCAAGTAAATCGCCACCGTGAGCGAATTTCTAGAATTTATCTGGAGGCTCATCGGCACTCTGTTCAATCTGCTCGAGTTCGCGAGCGATTACACACCACCACGTCGAAAACGCGTGTTCTCATTCGGGTTCGTGATGTTTTTGCTGTTGGTGGCGCTGGTTGAACTGGTGTTGTTGCAGATGTTTCTTGGCGAGACCGGCTGAGGCGGGGCTTTAGAAATCGCACACAACAAAAAAGGGCCCACCTTTCGGTGAGCCCTTCTAGACCGCCCAGCAGAGCGGATTTTGTTTGGTAGGCGCGATTGGACTCGAACCAACGACCCCCACCATGTCAAGGTGGTGCTCTAACCAACTGAGCTACGTGCCTGCTGTGAGGCGGCATTCTACGGAATTCCGGAGGGGTGTCAACATCTTTTTTGCAGCTAACCCTATGAATATGCGAATTTTTTATTTGCGCGGAGCACACCCGTGAATTTCGGGTGGCTGGCAGGCAATTTTCAACTCAGGTAGGATCGACGCACTCGTAAAAAATATAAAACAGAGGTTCCAGGATGGCGAACACCCCCTACCCCCAGTCGTATTACGCCGCATCCGCGAATGCCGTTCCGCCTCGCCCGGCACTGCAAGGTGAGGTCGAAACCGATGTGTGCGTGATTGGCGCCGGCTACACCGGCCTCTCCAGTGCGCTGTTTCTGCTGGAGAACGGTTTTCGCGTGACGGTGCTCGAAGCCGCCAAGGTGGGGTTCGGCGCCTCGGGCCGCAACGGCGGGCAGATCGTCAATAGCTACAGCCGCGATATCGACGTGATCGAGCGCAGCGTTGGGCCCAAACAAGCGCAACTGCTGGGGCAGATGGCATTCGAAGGCGGCAAGATCATCCGCGAACGCGTGGCCAAGTACCAAATCCAGTGCGACCTGAAGGATGGCGGCGTATTCGCCGCACTCAACAGCAAACACATGGGCCACCTGGAGTCGCAGAAGCGCCTGTGGGAGCGCTACGGCCACACACAGCTGGAGCTGCTGGACGAGCGCCGCATCCGTGAAGTGGTGGCCTGTGACAACTATGTGGGTGGCTTGCTAGACATGAGCGGAGGCCACATCCATCCGCTCAACCTGGCACTCGGCGAAGCGGCGGCCGTGGAATCTCTGGGCGGCACGATCTACGAACAATCGGCAGCCGTACGAATCGAGCGCGGCGCCAATCCGGTGGTGCATACCGCGCAGGGCAAGGTCAGGGCCAAGTTCATTATCGTCGCGGGCAATGCCTACTTGGGCAACCTGGTGCCGGAGTTGGCGGCCAAGTCGATGCCGTGCGGCACGCAAGTGATCACTACCGCGCCCCTCGGTGACGAACTGGCAAAAACGCTGCTGCCGCAGGATTATTGCGTCGAAGACTGCAACTATTTGCTCGACTACTACCGCCTCACCCGCGACAAGCGCCTGATCTTCGGCGGTGGCGTGGTGTATGGCGCGCGTGATCCGGCAAATATCGAGGCGATCATCCGTCCAAAGATGCTCAAGGCGTTCCCGCAGCTCAAGGATGTGAAGATCGACTACGCCTGGACCGGCAATTTCCTGCTCACCCTGTCGCGCTTGCCGCAGGTGGGGCGCCTGGGCGACAACATCTACTACTCGCAGGGCTGCAGCGGCCACGGCGTGACGTACACGCACTTGGCCGGCAAGGTACTGGCGGAAGCCCTCAGAGGCCAGGCAGAGCGCTTCGATGCGTTTGCCGACCTGCCGCACTACCCGTTCCCGGGTGGGCAATTGTTGCGTACGCCGTTCGCGGCAATGGGCGCCTGG
>NZ_JBBGYS010000043.1:0-56818 GCF_037479595.1 Pseudomonas sp. MYb541
GAGCCTAGGCGAGGTGCCGAGTGTTGGGGCAAGAGCGTTTTGCTTACTTTTGCGCTCTTCAAAAGTGAGCCGCCGTAAGGGCGGAACCAATATCAGCCATCACCGCAGCAACGGATATGTACACAACACACCACCAACCACCCCAACGGAACTTTGCCAAGAAATAACCGCCTGAATCCGGTAGGCTCACCCTTTTCATTCAAGGAGTTACTCCCCATGGCCAAAGCCACCGCCCGTCACATCCTCGTTTCCACTGAAGACAAGTGCAACGAACTCAAGGCCCAAATCGAAGGCGGCGCCGATTTCGCAGAGATCGCCAAAGCCAACTCCAGCTGCCCGTCCAGCCGCGAAGGCGGCAACCTGGGCTCGTTCGGTCCAGGCCAGATGGTCAAGGAATTCGACACTGTCGTATTCAGCGCCCCGGTCAACACCGTACAAGGCCCGGTAAAAACCCAGTTCGGCTACCACCTGCTGGAAGTCACCAGCCGCCAGGACTGATCCAGTCTGCGCTGATGTTCTAAACAACGGCCCGCCTTTAGGTGGGCCGTTGTGCATGTGATGACTGGCGACGCTGATGCCGTTAGCGTACAAATCCCTTTTCTACTTCACACGGCGCTCAAGGCTGACAATGCGATTGGCTTTTTCCTACATTTTTAGTTCGACCCTGGCCCTGCTGCTGGCCAGCACAGCCGTGATCGCGGCACCGCAACCGTACCTGACCGTGTACGGCGAACCGGCCAAGTACCCCGCCGGCTTTACCCATTTCGACTACGCCAACCCGAATGCCCCCAAGGGCGGTAGCCTGCGCCGTTCGGCCATCGAGATCGGGCGCTTTGACCACGTGTTGCCCTATATCGACAAAGGCATCGGGGTTTCCCAGGTCGACGGCTGGCTGTATGCGCCCCTGGCCCAGCGCTCCCTGGACGAGCCCTACACCGTTTACGGCCTGGTGGCCGAAAAAATGGAGCGCGCCGATGACGGCCTGTCGCTGCGTTTTTTCCTCAATCCCAAGGCACGTTTTGCGGACGGTAAACCCATCACCGCCGAAGACGTGCGCTACAGCTTCGACCTGCTGATGACCCAAGGCAGCCTGCGCTTTCGCACCCTGTTTGCCGACGTCAAGCACGTCGAAGTCGAAGGCGAACGTCAGGTACGCTTTGATTTCTCCAGCAATGAAAACCGCACCCTGCCCCTGGACATCGCCACCCTGCCGGTCTTCCCGGAACACTGGTGGAAGACCCGCGACTTCGCCAACGGCGGCGGCTATGAAGCGCCTCTCGGCAGCGGCCCCTATAAAGTCAGCAAGATCGACTCCGGCAGCACCATCACCTTTACCCGAGACCCGAACTGGTGGGGCAAGGACCTGCCCGTCAGCCGTGGCCTGTACAACTTCGATCACTTGAGCCTGGAGTATTTCGGCGACACCGAAGTGGCCCGCCAGGTATTGCGCGGTGGTGCCTACGATTTCAACCGCGAGTTTTCCGCCACCGGTTACTCCATCGGCTACAACGGCCCGGCCCTGGATGACGGTCGCCTGCAACGCGCGCACTTGGCCAAGGAAATGCCGCAACCGGCGCAGGGTTATGTGTTCAATGTGCAAAAACCGATATTCAAGGACCGTCGCGTGCGCCAGGCCCTGGCGATGCTGTGGGACTTCGAATGGGCCAACCGGCAAATGATGCGCAACATGTACATCCGCCAGCAGAGCTTCTTCTCCAACAGCCCGCTGGCGGCCAGCCAGCCGCCGACCCCAGAAGAACTGGCGATTCTTGAACCCTTGCGCGGCCAGGTGCCGGACGAAGTGTTCACCCAGGTGTTCAAGGCGCCGGTCACCGACGGCAGCGGCATGATCCGCGACAAGCAATTGCAGGCCCTGGCCTTGCTGGAGGAAGCCGGCTGGAAACCGGATGGCGACAAACTGGTGAACGCCGAGGGCAAGCCGCTGGAATTTACCTTCCTCAACGCCCAAAGCGGCCTGGAACGCCTGTTGCTGCCGTACAAACGCAACCTGGCGCAGATCGGCATCACCCTGAATATCCGCCGCATCGACTCCTCACAGTATGTGAACCGGGTAATGGCACGGGACTACGACATGATCGTCACCGGCTTCCCGGTCACCACGTCGCCCGGCATGGAGCTGTACAACTATTTCGGCTCGGCCGCCGCGTTTGACCCCGGCGCCAACAACTACATGGTGCTCAAGGACCCAGCCGTCGACAGCCTGATAAAGGGTCTGGTCAAGGCCGACACCCAAGCGCAGATGCTCACCTACGCCCACGCGCTGGACCGGGTGCTGCAATGGAATTACCTGTGGATCCCCAATTACTACCCGCCCGGCACGTCCGCCGCGTGGTGGAACCGCTTTGGCCGCCCGGCCATCGAGGCGAAAAACGACGAAGCCCTGGAAACCTGGTGGGAAATCAGCCCCACCCCACTGACCAACGAACAAATGAACGCTGAGCTGAAAAAACGCGGAGGGGCGCGCTGATGTTTGCCTATATCGTGCGGCGCCTGCTGCTGATCATCCCGACGCTGGTGATCATCTTGCTGGTGAATTTCGTGATCGTACAAGCGGCCCCCGGCGGCCCGGTGGAGCAAGCCATTGCCCATTTGCAAGGCATTGGCGGCGGTGGCGTCGGCGGCTCGTCAGGCGAAGGCATCAGCGGCGGTTCCCGCGCCAGCCGTGGGCTGGACCCGAAGTTGATCGCGGACATCGAAAAACAGTACGGCTTCGACAAGCCTGCGCCGGAACGCCTGTGGCTGATGCTCAAGAGCTACGCGCAGCTGGACTTTGGTAACAGTTTCTTTCGCGGCAAGACGGTGATCGATCTGATCCTGGAAAAAATGCCCGTCACCATCTCCCTCGGCCTCTGGGCCACGCTGATCACCTACCTGGTGTCGATCCCCCTGGGGATTCGCAAGGCGGTGCGCCATGGCAGCAGCTTCGATGTGTGGAGCAGCACCGCGATCGTCATCGGCTATGCGATGCCGGCGTTCCTGTTTGCGATGTTCCTGATCGTGGTGTTTGCCGGCGGCACGTCGCTGAACTGGTTCCCGGTGCGCGGGCTGGTGTCGGAGAACTTCGAAGAACTGAGTACCGTGGGCAAGATTGCCGATTATTTCTGGCATCTGGTGTTACCGGTTACCTCGTTGGTCATCGGTGGGTTCGCCACGCTGACCATCCTCACCAAAAACTCATTCCTCAATGAAATCACGCGCCAGTACGTAGTGACCGCGCGCGCCAAGGGCCTGAGCGAAAGGCGCGTGTTGTACGGCCACGTATTTCGCAACGCCATGTTGCTGGTGATCTCGGGGATTCCCCAGGCGTTCATCGCCGTGTTCTTCGCCGGCTCCCTGCTGATCGAGGTGATCTTCTCCCTCGATGGCCTCGGCCGCATGAGCTACGAAGCCGCCGTCTCCCGCGATTACCCGGTGGTGTTCGGTTCGTTGTTCATCTTCACGTTGTTCGGCCTCTTGATAAAACTCATCGGTGACCTCTGCTACACCCTGGTGGACCCGCGTATCGACTTCGCCGCGAGGAACGCCTGATGCTTAACCTGTCTCCCGTGGCGCGCCGCCGTTTCGAGCGTTTCAAGAAAAACCGACGCGGCTGGTGGTCGCTGTGGCTGTTTATCGGCCTGTTTATCCTGACCCTCGGCGGTGAGTTGATCGCCAATGACAAGCCCCTGGTGTTGAGTTTCAAGAACGAACTGTATTTCCCGGTGTTCAAGCGGTACACCGAGCAACAGTTCGGCGGCCAGCTGCCGTTCCAGGCCGACTATCGCAGTGACTACGTGAAAAAGCTGATTGAGCAGGACGGCGGCTGGATGCTGTTCCCGCCGATCCCGTTCAGCGACGACACGCCCAACTACGAACTGACCCGCCCTGCCCCCAGCCCGCCCTCGGCGGTGAACTGGCTGGGCACTGACGACCAGTCGCGGGATGTGTTGGCGCGGGTGATCTTTGGTGCGCGGGTGTCGATCCTGTTTGCCCTGGCGCTCACCGCGATCAGCGCCGCCATCGGTATTGCGGCCGGCGCATTGCAGGGCTACTACGGCGGCTGGGTGGATTTGATTGGCCAGCGCGTGCTGGAGGTGTGGTCCGGGCTACCGGTGCTGTACCTGCTGATCATCCTGTCCGGTTTTGTCGAACCGAATTTCTGGTGGTTGCTGGGGATCATGGCGCTGTTTTCCTGGCTGGCCCTGGTGGACGTGGTGCGCGCCGAGTTCCTGCGCGGGCGCAACCTGGAATACGTCAAGGCAGCACGGGCCTTGGGTTTGGGTGACGGCAAGATCATTCGCCGGCATATTCTGCCCAACGCCATGACGGCCACCTTGAGTTACCTGCCGTTCATCCTGACCGGCGCGATTTCTACCCTGAGCGCCCTGGATTTCCTCGGTTTTGGCATGCCGGCAGGCAGCGCCTCCCTGGGCGAGTTGATCGCCCAGGGCAAGCAGAACCTGCAAGCGCCCTGGCTGGGCCTGACGGCGTTCTTCACACTGGCGCTGATCCTGTCGCTGCTGGTGTTTATCGGCGAGGCATTGCGTGATGCCTTCGACCCACGCTCATGAGTGACCGCCTATGAACCTGATCGAAATCCGCGACCTCAGCGTCGCCTTCAGCGGCCAGACCGTGGTGCGCAACCTGAGCCTGGACGTTCGCCCCGGCGAGTGCCTGGCGCTGGTGGGCGAGTCGGGCTCGGGCAAGTCGGTGACTGCCCACTCGATCCTGCAACTGCTGCCCGAAGCCGGCACTGAAACCACCGGTTCTATCCAGTACCGCGGCCAGGAATTGATCGGCGCATCGGCGCCGACCCTGCAGAAGCTACGCGGCAACCGCATTGCGATGATCTTCCAGGAGCCGATGACCTCCCTGAACCCGTTGCACAGCATCGAAAAGCAGATCGGCGAAACCCTGCTGCTGCACAAGGGCCTGGGTGGCAAGGCGGCCCAGGCGCGCATTCTGGAATTGCTTGACCTGGTGGGCATCCAGAAACCCAAGGAGCGGCTCAGGGCCTATCCTCATCAACTGTCCGGCGGGCAACGCCAGCGGGTGATGATCGCCATGGCCCTGGCCTGCGAGCCGGAACTGCTGATCGCCGACGAACCCACCACCGCGCTGGACGTGACCGTGCAGCGCAAGATCCTGTTGCTGCTCAAGTCCCTGCAACAACGCTTGGGCATGTCGCTGCTGCTGATCAGCCACGACCTCAATCTGGTGCGCAGCATCGCCCAGCGCGTGTGCGTGATGCGCGCAGGCGAGATTGTCGAGCAGGCCGACTGCCAGAGCCTGTTCAATGCGCCGCAACACCCGTATAGCCGCCTGCTGCTGGATGCCGAACCGGACGGTGATGCGCTGTGCAGTGACGAACGCGAAACCGTTTTGCAGGTGGACGACCTGACCGTGCAGTTCCCCCTCGGCGGCGGGTTGTTCCGGCGCAAGACCTACCTGCGTGCTGTAGACGGCATCAGCCTCAGCGTGCAACGCGGCAAGACCCTGGGGATTGTTGGCGAGTCCGGCTCGGGCAAATCCACCCTGGGCCAGGCGATCCTGCGGCTGCTGGACTCCACCGGCAGCATCCGCTTCCAGGGTGAAGCCCTCGACCCGCTGAATAACCAGCAGATGCGCCCATGGCGCAAGCAGATGCAGGTGGTGTTCCAGGACCCTTACGGCAGTCTCAGCCCACGCATGACCGTGGAGCAAATCATCAGCGAAGGCCTGGAAGTGCACGCACCGTGCAGCCTGGCCGACCGCGATGCGCAGGTGATCCAGGTGCTCAAGGATGTGGGCCTCGACCCCGCCAGCCGCCACCGTTACCCCCATGAATTCTCCGGCGGCCAGCGCCAACGCATTGCCATCGCCCGCGCCTTGGTACTCAAGCCGGCACTGATGCTGCTCGACGAACCGACCTCGGCCCTTGACCGCACCGTACAGAAACAAGTGGTGGCGTTGCTGCGCGAGCTGCAAGACAAGTACGGCCTGACTTACCTGTTTATCAGCCATGACCTGGCCGTGGTGCGCGCCATGGCCCATGACATGATCGTGATCAAGGACGGCCAGGTGGTGGAGCGCGGCGCCAGCCATGAGGTGTTCGATGCACCGCAACATCCGTACACCAAAGAGTTGCTGGCAGCGGCGCATATTCCCTTGTAAACACGCCCGCTCTCACAAGGATCGCGATTCCATGTCCAATTTGTGTTGGTAGCCTAAACATGAACATCACCGATAACCTCAAGGACTATCAGCAGGTGCGTGGCCTGGCCATCCAGTCGCTGTTCGAGATCATCGAACAGTCCAGCGAAGGCACGGTGATTGTCGACCGCGACGCCAATATCGTGTGGATGAACGAGCGCTACGCCAAGCGTTTCGGCCTCAAGAGCGCCGACGAAGCCATCGGCCAGCCGTGTGAACAGGTAATCTCCAACAGTCTTTTACGCCAGGTGGTGCGCAACGACCAGCCGATCCTGCTGGATATCCAGGACACGCCCAAAGGCCCGTTGGTGGTGATGCGTTTGCCGATCCACAACGACGCAGGCGCGGTGATCGGCGCGATTGGTTTTGCGCTGTTCGATGAACTGCGCAACCTGTCCCCGTTGATTGAGCGTTACTTGAGCATGCAGCAGGAACTGGCCTCGACGCGCTCCTTGCTGCGTTCGCGCCAGAGCAAATACAACTTCGCGCACTTTATCGGCACCAGCGCCGCCAGCCTCGAAGTCAAACGCCGGGCGCGGCGCAGTGCCAGCGCCGAATCGCCGGTGTTACTGCTGGGCGAGACTGGCACCGGCAAGGAATTGCTCGCCCAGGCGATTCACGGCGCCTCAAGCCGTGCACACAAGGCATTTGTCAGTATCAACAGTGCAGCGATTCCCGCTGACCTGCTGGAAGCCGAGTTCTTCGGCACCGCGCCGGGTGCGTTTACCGGCGCCGACCGCAAGGGCCGTCCGGGCAAATTCCAGATTGCCCAGGGCGGCACGTTGTTCCTCGATGAAATCGGCGACATGCCCCTGCCGTTGCAAAGCAAATTGCTGCGGGTGTTGCAGGAAAAGGAATTCGAGCCGGTCGGCTCCAATGAAATGCTGCACAGCGATGTGCGGGTGATCGCGGCCACGTCGATGGACCTGGAAGCGGCGATCAAACGGGGCGAGTTCCGCGCCGACCTGTATTACCGGCTGAACGTGCTGCCGATCCAGGTGCCGCCGTTGCGTGAACGGCTGGAGGATATTCCGGCGTTGAGCGAGGCGATTCTTGAGGAGTTGCGCAGCCAGCATGAGCTGGACCGTGAAGCCTTGGCGCTGCTGGCGCAGCATGCGTGGCCGGGGAACATCCGTGAGCTGCGCAATGTGCTGGAGCGGGCGGCACTGCTCAGTGATGACCTGGTGTTGAATGCCCCGGCCATTCGCGCAGCAATCGGCACCTTTACGCCGGTGGAACGTGGCAGCGCGGTAGCGGCGGTTGAGGGAGAAAGTTTCAGTGCGGCGCGGGAGCGGTTTGATCGGCAGGTGATCGGCACGGCGTTGCGGGCCTGTGAGGGGAATGTGGTGGAAGCGGCCAAACGGTTGGGGCTCGGG
This sequence comes from Pseudomonas sp. MYb541, assembly GCF_037479595.1. Classification (NCBI taxonomy): domain Bacteria; kingdom Pseudomonadati; phylum Pseudomonadota; class Gammaproteobacteria; order Pseudomonadales; family Pseudomonadaceae; genus Pseudomonas; species Pseudomonas sp. MYb541. The sequence goes on from NZ_JBBGYS010000043.1 coordinate 7,569, forward strand.
CGGTCGACGCTGTACAAGAAAATGGTGGCGTTGGGCATCGATCAATCTCACTAAAGAGACAATAATCTCAATATGCAGATGATCTACTGTGGGGGCTGGCTTGCCTGCGATAGCGTTGGTTCAGCTGAACAATTGGTGACTGATACACCGCTATCGCAGGCAAGCCAGCTCCCACATTTGATCTCTGCCTGTCTCAAAATAGAGATCACATTCAAGATAGCCGCTACAAAATTAAATAAATTGTATAAATATCAATACGTTATTAATTTGGCACACATCTCGCTATAGCCCCTCCTACAGCAACATCCCACAAAAATAACAATCCGATGGAGACACACCATGAGTGTGATCATTGCCCTGGCAGCGCTCGCGTTGCTGATGCTGGCTGCCTACCGTGGCTATAGCGTTATCCTGTTTGCCCCCATCGCCGCGCTCGGCGCTGTACTGCTTACCGATCCGTCCGCCGTCGCCCCCGCCTTTACCGGGGTGTTCATGGAGAAGATGGTCGGTTTTATCAAACTGTATTTCCCGGTGTTCCTGCTCGGCGCGGTGTTCGGCAAGCTGATCGAACTGTCGGGATTCTCGCGCTCCATTGTCGCCGCCGCGATCGGTCTGCTCGGCACGCGTCAGGCGATGCTGGTGATCGTGCTGGTCTGCGCCCTGCTCACCTACGGCGGCGTGTCGCTGTTCGTGGTGGTGTTTGCGGTGTACCCGTTCGCGGCGGAGATGTTCCGCCAGAGCAATATCCCGAAACGCCTGATCCCGGCAACCATCGCCCTCGGCGCATTCTCGTTCACCATGGACGCGCTGCCCGGCACGCCACAGATCCAGAACATCATCCCCAGCACCTTTTTCAACACCACCGCCTGGGCGGCGCCGTGGCTGGGCCTGATTGGCACAATCTTCGTGTTTTGCGCCGGCATGCTGTACCTGGCGCGCCAACGCAACAAGGCGCAACGGGCCGGTGAAGGTTACGGTACCGAACTGCGCAACGAGCCGGAAACCGCCGATAACCTGGCACTCCCCAACCCGTGGATCGCGCTGTCACCACTGATCCTGGTGGGTGTGATGAACCTATTGTTCACGCACTGGATCCCGCAGTGGTACGGCAAGACCCACAGCCTTGCCCTGCCAGGCATGACCACCCCGGTGACCACCGAAATCGCCAAGCTCACCGCGATCTGGGCGGTGCAGGCGGCATTGCTGGTGGGGATTATCGTGGTGCTGGTGTTCGGCTTCTCGGCAATCAAAAGCAAGCTCGCCGAAGGCAGCAAAAGTGCGGTCAGCGGTGCATTGCTGGCCGCGATGAACACTGCGTCGGAATACGGCTTTGGTGCCGTGATCGCCTCGCTGCCAGGCTTTCTGGTGCTGGCGGACTGGCTCAAGGGCATCCCCAACCCACTGGTCAACGAAGCGATCACCGTGACCCTACTGGCCGGCATCACCGGCTCCGCGTCGGGCGGCATGAGCATCGCCCTGGCGGCCATGTCCGAGAGCTTTATTTCGGCGGCGCATGCGGCCAATATCCCCCTTGAAGTGCTGCACCGCGTCGCGGCCATGGCCAGCGGCGGCATGGACACCCTGCCCCACAACGGCGCGGTGATCACGCTGCTGGCGGTCACCGGCCTGACGCACCGCGAAGCCTACAAGGACATTTTCGGCATCACGATTATCAAGACCCTCGCGGTGTTCGTGGTGATCGGTACTTTCTACGCCACCGGCATTGTGTGAGGTTTTCATGACGACATTGAACGGCAAGACCGCCCTGGTCACCGGCTCCACCAGCGGCATCGGCTTAGGGATTGCACTGAGCCTGGCCAAGGCCGGCGCTAACCTGATCCTCAACGGCTTCGGCGACGCCAGCGCGGTGATCGCCCAGGTTCAGGCTTTCGGCGGCAAGGTCGGCCATCATCCGGCCGACGTCAGCGACCCGGCGCAGATCGCCGACATGATCGCCTACGCCGAGCGTGAATTCGGCGGCGTGGACATCCTGGTGAACAACGCCGGCATCCAACATGTGGCGGCGGTAGAAGACTTCCCGGTGGAGCGCTGGGACTCGATCATTGCGATCAACCTGTCGTCGGTGTTCCACAGCACACGCTTGAGCTTGCCGGGCATGAAAGCCAAGGGCTGGGGGCGTATCGTCAATATCGCCTCGGTGCATGGCCAGGTCGGTTCGGTGGGCAAGGCGGCGTATGTGGCGGCCAAGCACGGCGTGATTGGTTTGACCAAGGTCGTCGGCCTGGAAACCGCTACCAGTAACGTCACCTGCAACGCCATCTGCCCCGGCTGGGTGCTGACGCCGTTGGTGCAGAAGCAGATTGATGACCGTGCCGCCGCAGGCGTTGACCCGCAGCAGGCGCAGCATGATCTGCTGGCGGAGAAGCAACCGTCGCTGGAGTTTGTGACACCGCCGCAATTGGGCGAGTTGGTGCTGTTTTTGTGCAGCGAAGCCGGCAGCCAGGTGCGCGGCGCCGCATGGAATATCGACGGCGGCTGGCTGGCCCAGTAACACCAGAGACTGGAGTTCAAAATGTGGGAGGGGGCTTGCCCCCGATAGCGGTGGGTCAGTCACCCGATGTATCAACTGACACTCCCTCATCGGGGGCAAGCCCCCTCCCACATTTGAACTGTATTGTGTGGAAGACCTGGATAAGAACAAGAGACCTTGCTGATGTCCGACATTCTGTGGCAACCCTCCCCGGAACGCATCGCCCACACGCGGATGGACCAGTTCCGGCGCTACATTAACGAACGCTACAGCGTGCAGCTCAGCGACTATCCGGCGCTTCACCAGTGGAGCATCGACCAGCGCGCGGATTTCTGGCGGGCGATCGTGGCGTATTTCGACGTGCAATTTCGCAGCCCGCCCACGGCGGTGCTGATCGAAGACACCGAAATGCCCAGCGCCCAATGGTTTCCCGGCGCGACCCTGAACTTTGCCGAGCACCTGTTGCGCCGTCGCGACGATCACCCCGCCGTGGTCGCCCTCAGTGAAGACGGCCAGCGCGAGCAATTGACCTACGCCGAACTGGCCGCCCATGTCGCCGGTCTGCAAAACAGCCTGCGGGCGGCCGGTGTGGTCCAGGGTGATCGCGTCGCGGCGTGTATGCCCAATACCTGGCAAACCCTGGTGGGCATGCTTGCCACCACCAGCCTCGGCGCAATCTGGTCATGCTCATCGCCGGACTTCGGCACCCAGGGTGTGATCGACCGGTTCGGCCAGATCGAGCCCAAGGTGCTGATCACCTGCGCCGGATATCGTTATGCCGGCAAAGACATCGACCAGACCGCCAAGCTCAATGAAATCCTCGAACGCCTGCCGTCCCTGGAGCAGTTGATCATCGTGCCGTACGCGCGTCCCCAGGTAAGGATCGAGGACTATCAGACCCACGCCCGCGTCGCGCTGTGGCAGGACTTCTATCAGCCCGGCGGCGAGCCTGAATTCGTCGCGGTGCCATTCGATCATCCGCTGTATATCCTCTATTCCAGTGGCACCACCGGCGTGCCCAAGTGCATCATCCACGGCACCGGCGGCGTGCTGCTCACCCACCTCAAGGAACACGGCCTGCATGCCGACCTGTCCCGCGAGGACTGCCTGTTCTACTACACCACCTGCGGCTGGATGATGTGGAACTGGCTGGTGTCGGTCCTGGCCATCGGCGCCACGGCGGTGCTGTATGACGGTTCGCCGTTTCATCCAGGCCCCGAGCGGCTGATCGACCTGATTGATGCCGAGAAGATCAGCGTGTTCGGTACCAGCCCCAAGTTTCTCGCCACCTTGGAAAAGGCCGGCTTGCAACCGCGCCTGAGCCACAAGTTGAGCATTCTCAAAGGCTTGATTTCGACCGGTTCGCCACTATCGCCCCAGAGCTACGACTACGTGTACCGCGAGATCAAGGGCGAGCTATGCCTGTCGTCCATGTCCGGTGGCACCGATATCGTCTCCTGCTTTGTGATCGGCAACCCGGTGCTCCCGGTGCGTCGCGGTGAAATGCAGTGCAAGAGCCTGGCGATGGCCATCGAGGTGTGGGATGACCAGGGCCAGCCGCTGGTCGGCGAAAAAGGCGAGCTGGTGTGCACCCGGCATTTCCCGGCCATGCCCATCGGGCTATGGAACGATGCGGAGCGCAAGAAACTGCTCGCTTCGTATTTCAGCCAGTTTCCCGGCGTCTGGGCCCAAGGAGACTACGCCGAACAGCGCCCCAACGGCAGCCTGCTGATCCACGGGCGCTCCGACGCGGTGCTCAACCCCGGCGGCGTGCGGATCGGCACGGCCGAGATTTACCGCCAGGTGGAAAAAATCCCACAGGTGCAGGAAAGCCTAGCCATCGGCCAACGCTGGCAGGACGACGTGCGCGTGGTGCTGTTCGTACGCCTCAACGACGGTGTGGAATTGGACGACGCGCTGGAGCAGCAGATCCGCCAGGTGATTCGCGCCAACACCACACCGCGCCATGTGCCGGCGAAGATCCTCGCTGTCACCGATATCCCCCGCACCATCAGCGGCAAGATCGTCGAATTGGCGGTGCGCAATGTGGTGCACGGTGAGCCGGTGAAGAACACCGACGCCCTGGCCAACCCGCTGGCGCTGGAGCAGTTCCGCGACCGCCCTGAACTCGCCCAAGGATGAAAGGCTTCAGCCCTGACGCACTCATTTGAAGACAAACCCCGAATGCATGCTATTTTTCGGGGGTAGTCACCCATTCCCAAGTCACGGGATAATGGGTGTTGTCATCTTTCAAAGCGTTACGCTCAGGGCTTTTTCATGATTGGAACATCCACCGGTAGCGAAGCCGCCGCATTGATTGCGCGGCTGGACTGGGCGCAAAGCCCGCTCGGTGAGACCAGTGGTTGGCCGCAAAGCCTGCGCACCGCCGTGGATATCGTCGTCCACTCGCCGATGCCGATGCTCCTGCTGTGGGGCGACCAACTCACGCAACTCTACAACGACGGCTTCGCCCAACTGGCCGGCAACAAGCATCCTGAAGCAATGGGGCAGCCGGCGCATCAGACCTGGCCGGAGCTGGAAAGCTTTACCGCGCCGATCTATGACGCCGTGCTCAGCGGCCAGGTGCGCACCTTCAGCGAGCAGCGTTTTGTGCTGCAGCGCAACAATCGCGACACGGAAATCTGGCTGGACCTGACCTACAGCCCGATCCGTGATGAAAGCACCCGAGTGGCCGGCATCCTCGTCACCGCCATCGAAACCAACGAACGCCGCAGAGCCCAGCACAACACCGAGCAACGCTTGCAGTTGGCCCTGGCTGCCACCGACGCGGTAGGCACCTGGGATTGGGATATCGGTGAAGACCGCTTTATCGCCGACGCGCATTTCGCCTATCTGCACGGCGTCGACCCCAGCGATGCGCGCCTGTTGCCGATCAGCGACTACCTGCACGGGGTACACCCGGAAGACCGTGGCATGGTGGCGCGCAGTATCAAGCACTGCATCACCTTCGGCACCGAGTACGCCGAGGAATACCGCCTGTTGCAGGCCGATGGCCAGATACGCTGGGTGTTCGCCCGTGGCCGCTGCTACAAGGATCATCAAGGTCGGCCGACACGGTTCCTCGGCGCCGCGCTAGACCTCACCGAGCGCAAACACACCGAACAGGCCCTGCGCCAGAGCCAGACCGAGTTGCAGCTGATCATCAACGCCATGCCGGTGCTGATCGGTTACGTCGACCATGAACAGCGCTTTCGCCTGAACAACAGCGCGTACCTGGAGTGGTACGGCATGACGCCCCAGGAGCTGTACGGCAAGACCATCCGCGAAGTGCTCGGCGACGAGGTGTATGCCGGACGTGAAGACAAGATCGCCGCCGCACTCAAGGGCAAGGCCTGCAGCTTCATGACCATCACCCCGCACCGCGACGGCCGCCCACGCCACGCCTTGATGAAGTACCTGCCGCGCTTCAGCAATGACGGCTCGGTGAATGGTTTCTACATTTTTGTGATCGATGAGACTGAACGCAAACTCACCGAAGAAGCCCTGCGTCACCTCAACGAAAACCTTGAAGAACGCGTAGCCCAACGCACCCAGGCCCTGGCCGAAGCCAACCAGCGCCTGCAAAACGAGATGTACGAGCGTGAGCGCGCCGAAGATGCACTGCGCCATGCGCAGAAGATGGAGGCCGTCGGCCAGCTCACCGGTGGCATCGCCCACGACTTCAACAATATGCTCACTGGCATCATCGGCAGCCTGGACCTGATGCAGCGTTACATCGCTGCCGGGCGCAGTGACGAGATCGGTCGTTTTACTGACGCGGCTGTGTCCTCCGCCCATCGCGCCGCCGCCCTCACCCACCGTTTACTGGCGTTCTCACGCCGACAGTCGCTGGATCGGCGCCCACTGGATCCGAACCAATTGGTCGCCTCGCTGGAAGACTTGTTCCGCCGCACCAAAGGCGCGCACATCGCGCTCAAGGTACAACTGGGCCACGACATCTGGCCGGTGAACACCGACGCCAGCCAACTGGAAAACGCCCTGCTCAACCTGGTGATCAACGCCCGCGATGCCATGCCCGACGGCGGTGAAATCCTGATAGAAACCGCCAATAGCTACCTGGACGGCACCGACATCGCCACCCTTGAACCGGTCAAGGCTGGCGACTACGTGATGCTCGGTGTGTGCGACAACGGCACCGGCATGGCACCGAAGATTCTGGCCAAGGCTTTCGATCCCTTTTTCACCACCAAGCCCATCGGCCAAGGCACCGGCCTGGGGCTGTCAATGATCTATGGCTTTGCCCAACAGTCCGGCGGCCACGTGACCATTCATAGCGAACCGGGCCAGGGCACCTGCGTGCGTCTGTACCTGCCGCGCCTGTATGGCACTGCACTGGAAAGCAGTTTGCCCGCCAGCCTCGGTGAAGCACCGGTGGCCCTGGCCGGTGAAGCCGTGGTGGTGGTCGAGGACGACCCGGCGGTGCGCATGCTGGTGGTCAATGTGCTCGATGAGCTGGGCTACACCGCCCACCAGGCGGCGGATGCACGGGCGGCACTGCCGCTGCTGGAGTCGGATTTGCGTGTGGACTTACTGGTCACCGATGTCGGACTGCCGGGCATGAACGGCCGGCAACTGGCAGAGATCGCACGCCAACACCGCCCTGGACTGCGCGTATTGTTCATGACCGGTTACGCGGAAAAAGCCGCTGAGCGCCAGGGCTTTCTGGAGGACGGCATGGACATGGTCGCCAAGCCGTTTTCCATCGACCTGCTGGCCACGAAAATCCGCAGCATGATCAGCGTGGTTGAATGAGTTCAGGCATAATCGCGCGCCGTTGCACGTACCTGGTAGAGATCAATGAAAGCCCAAGCCCGTCATATCCTGGTGAAAACCAGCGAAGAAGCCGAACAACTCAAGCAGCGCATCGCCAAGGGCGAAGCCTTTGATGTGCTGGCCAAGAAGTACTCCACTTGCCCGTCCGGCAAGCGCGGCGGCGATCTGGGTGAAGTGCGGCCAGGGCAAATGGTGGGGGCGATTGATGCGGTGATTTTCAAGAAGCCGGTGAAGGTGGTTCACGGGCCGATCAAGAGCAAGTTCGGGTATCACCTGGTGCAGGTCTTCTACCGCGATTGATGGGTTGGCTGCAGACGCTATCGGGGGCAAGCCCCCTCCCACAAGGGACCGCATTCCTCCAGATGAAATGCGGTCAACTGTGGGAGGGGGCTTGCCCCCGATCCGCCGCAGGCGGCCATTCACTTTGGAATCAAGGCCCCTGGAACCTGAATGACCCGACTGGCCAGCCGATGTCCAGCCAAAGCAGCTTGCTCTGGAGTGCCGCCTTTCAGCCGCCCCGCCAAATACGCCGCACTGAACGAATCCCCCGCCGCTGTCGTATCCACCACCTTTTCCACCTTCAGCGCCGGCACGGCAAAGCGCTCGCCCTTGCAACGGATCAGGCATTCATCCGCCCCACGCTTAAGCACCACCTCTTCAATCCCCGGATACGCCGCGAACACCTGTTCACTGTCGGCATAAGCAAACAACGCACGCTCGTCATCTTCGGTCAACAAGGCGATATCCACCTCGGCCAAGACACGGTGGTACGCCGCGCGGGCCGCTTCAACACTGGCCCAAAGACGCGGCCGATAGTTGTTGTCGAACACCACCTTGCCCCCTCGCCGACGGGTCTCGACCAAGGTTTGCAGCAAACGCTCACGGCCGATGTCACCCAACACCGCCAGGGTGATGCCGCTGAAATACACCACATCGTAGTCCGGCAAAGCGGCCAGGATCGGCTCGGCGGCGGGCGTGGTGAAACAGTCACGCACGGCGGCTTCGTTGCGCCAGTAGAGGAATTTGCGTTCGCCATTGGCGTCAGTCTGGATGCAGTACAAACCCGGCAACCGTCCGGGCAGGCGCTGGACCATGCTCAGGCCCAGGCCTTCCTGCGCCCATTGCTGACACATGGCATCGCTGAAGCTGTCATCGCCCAGGGCAGTGACGTAGTCGACGTGGCCGGTAGCGCCCAGTTCGCGGCGCAGGTAGACGGCCGTGTTCAGGGTGTCGCCGCCGAAGCTTTGATGCAGGCTGCCGTCGGCGCGGTGTTGCAGTTCGATCATGCATTCGCCGATAAGGGCGATGCGGGGGATTGTGTTCATGCCTGAATCTCTGGTGTGGCTGATGGCCTCATCGGGGCAAGCCCCCTCCCACATTTTGAACGCATTTCAAGTGTGGGAGGGGGCTTGCCCCCGATGGGAGCGACTCGGTCTAGAAGCAGGTATGCAGGCTCTCGATCACCTGCAACTGCTCATCCACCAGGCAGCCGACTTGCCACTTGTCAAACGTCAAACAAGGGTGGGATGTGCCAAAGGAAATGATGTCGCCAATACGCAATTCAACCCCCGGCGCCACGCTCATGAACGCATGCTGGTCCATCACCGCCGTGACCTTGCACTCGCCCACGTCATCACCTTGCGCTGGCAAAATACCGGCCTTGTAGCGTTTGAGTGGCACCGGCAAACCAGCGTCGTAGGCCACGTCGCGCTTGCCCAGGGCGATCACCGCAAAACCCGGCTCGGGCAACGATTGCACATGGGCCCAGACTTCCAGGGCCGGGCGCAGGCCTTCGCTGAGGTCGCTGCGGCGGTCGAGCACGCAGCATTGCGCCTCTTTGTAGATACCGTGGTCATGGGCCACGTAGCTGCCGGGGCGCAATACGCTGAGGAAGCGGCCAGCAGCGTTCTGTTCTTCAAACGACTCGGCAATCAGGTCGTACCAGGCCGAACCCGACGCCGTGACGATGGGCTTGGGCAGGTCGAAAGAACCGTTGTTCTGCAGGTCCACGGCCAGGCGCACCAGGCTGGCGGCGAAGGCGCGAATGCCGCTGATCGCATGCTCGCCATGGATCACGCCTTCGTAGCCTTCGATACCGGTGAGGGCCAGGGCCGGCTGGGCCTTGATCGCCTTGGCCAGGTCACGCACTTCCTGCTCGCTGCGGCAGCCGCAACGGCCGCCGACCACGCCATATTCGATCATCACGTTCAGGCGCAGGCCACGGGCGGCGAAGAACAGACCCAGGTCAGCAACGTTGTCCGGGTGATCGACCATGCAGTGGAAGTCGAAGTCCGTGTCGGCCAACAGGTCAGCGATCAACGCCATGTTCGGCGCGCCCACCAGTTGGTTGGCCATCAGCACGCGACGCACGCCACCGGCATAAGCGGCGCGAGTCTGCACCGCGTTGGCCAGTGTAATCCCCCAGGCACCCGCTTCGATCTGGCGCTGAAACAGCGCCGGCATCATGCTGGTCTTGCCATGGGGCGCCAGCTCGGCGCCGCTCTTGCTGACGAAGTCCTGCATCCAGCGGATGTTGTGTTCCAGGGCGTCACGGTGCAGTACCAGAGCGGGCAGGCTGACGTCACGGACCAGGTGGGCCCCGACGGCGGCGGCGCCTTTTTCAACGGCATTGATGGCAGACATGGAAAACTCCTATTCGTTGATACGCCGGGCCAGGTTGTTGGCGCTGTCGATCAACACCCGGCGATAGTCGTTGTAGTTTTTTGTGGCATCGGCGCGTGGGGCGACGATGCACAGCGTCGCGATGCTGATGCCTTGCGCGTCCCGCACCGGGGCGGCAAAGCAGTGGGTAAAGGTGTCGGCCACGCTGTCGAAGGAGAAGAAGCCATCGAGGGTGGCCTGACGGATTTGCGCCAGGAAGGTCTCCAGCGGCAGGCGCTGACCGTCCGGCAGGATGAAGTCGTCGTGATCGATCAGGTCGATGATCTGCTGGTCGCTCAAGTGCCCCAGCAACAGGCGCCCGGAAGCGGTCCACGGGATCGGCGCGTTTTCGCCAATGTCCGAGGAGATACGGAAATGCCGCTCGCCTTCACGCATCAGCGCCACCGTGTATTTGCGCCCGTTGAGCAGGCACATCTGCGCGGTTTCGTGGGTCTGGCTGACGATTTCCTGCAAGGCGTGATCGGCCTCGCGGGTCAGGTCGAAATGGCGCAGGTGCGCCTGGCCGAGAAAATACAGCTGGCGGCCGAGGTAGACGTGACCGTCCTTGCCCACCGTTTCCAGGATGCGCCGCTCAAGCAGCGACGCAACCAGTTCGTAGACAGTGGACTTGGGGCTGCCGATGCCGCTGGCAATATCATTCGGGCGCAGGGGCTGGCCGATTTCCTTGAGAAAATCGAGGATATCGAATGCACGGTCCAGGCCTTTGGCGCGGCGTTTGATGGTGTCTTCGGTCATGGCAGTGTCGGTCCGGTCATAGTGGTAATGCTGCACAGTGAACCCCTGTGGGAGCGGGCTTGCCCGCGATGGCGGTGGTTCAGTCACACATGGGTTGCCTGACACTCCGTCATCGCAGGCAAGCCAGCTCCCACATTGGATTTGCTGTAGTCTTAAGGTCGCAGCATTTAGCCTTTTTTCTTGTACGCCACGCAATCAATCTCCACCTTGCAATCGACCATCATATTGGCCTGCACGCAGGCCCGTGCCGGAGCGTGTTCCGGGGTGAAGTATTCGCCGAACACTTTGTTGAAGCTCCAGAAGTCCCGCGGGTCTTCCAGCCACACGCCGACGCGCACGACATCCTTCAATTCGTAACCCGCTTCTTCGAGGATCGCCACCACGTTGCGCATGGTCTGACGGGTCTGTTCGATGATGCCCCCAGTAATGATTTCGCCGTCCACCGCAGGCACTTGGCCTGAGACGTACAACCAACCATCGGCTTCCACCGCACGGGCGAACGGACGGGGTTGGCCACCGCCGGCGGTGCTACCGGCACCGTAACGAGTAATGCTCATAAAAAAGGCTCCTGATTAAAAACGAATGTTCTTGAGAAATTCCGCCAGGCGCGGCGATTGCGGGCGTTCGAAGATGTCCTTCGAAGTGCCCTGTTCTTCAATGCGGCCCTGGTTCATGAAAACGATCTTGTCCGAGACTTCATAGGCAAAGCGCATTTCGTGGGTGACCAGCAACATGGTCATGCCCTCCTCCGCCAGGCCCTTGATCACGCTGAGCACTTCGCCCACCAACTCGGGGTCGAGGGCCGAGGTGACTTCGTCGAACAGCATCAGGCTGGGGTTCATGGCAATGGCGCGGGCAATCGCCACACGCTGTTGCTGGCCGCCGGACAGTTGGCCGGGGAAGTGGTTGCGACGCTCTAGAAGTCCTACGCGGTCCAGCCACTTTTCCGCCAGCGCAACGGCTTCGTCCTTGCCCATCTTCTTGACCTTGAGCAGGCCGAGGGTGACGTTCTGCAATGCCGTCAGATGCGGAAACAGGTTGAATTGCTGGAACGCCATGCCCGTCATCGCACGGTGCTGCGCAATGACGCGCTCAGGGTGGCGCACGCGCTTGCCGGCGATTTCGCTGTAGCCGATGGACTCGCCATCCAAGGTAATTTGGCCGCCCTGGAACTCTTCCAGCAGATTGACGCAACGCAACAGTGTGGTCTTGCCCGAGCCGCTGGAGCCGATCAGGGTCACCACGTTGCCGCGCTGCATGGACAGGTCAACGCCCTTGAGCACTTCCACCTGGCCGTATTGCTTACGCAGGCCACGGATGTTCAGCAGCGGTTGGTTGGTGTGAGGTTGGTTCATGGCAAGGCCACCCGCTTTTCAATGTAGCGCCCGAATAACTCGATGGCGTAGTTGATGACAAAGAACATAAAGCCTGCGAACAGGTAGAACTCCAGGGTCATGAAGGTGCGCGCGATCACTTGCTGGGTACTGAGCAGCAACTCGGCCACGCCGATCACCGAGAGCAAGGTCGAGGCCTTGACGATTTCCGTGGAGGAATTGACCCAGGTCGGCAAAATCTGGCGCAGCGCCTGGGGCAGCAGCACATAGCCCAGGGACTGGTAGAACGTCAGGCCGATCGCCTTGCCCGCCTCCAGTTGCCCACGGGGAATGGCTTGCAGCGCGCCGCGCACGATCTCGGAGACGTGGGAACCGCAGAACAGCGTCAACCCGACCGCACCGGCCTGGAACGCGGTGATCTGCCAACCGAGCGCCGGCAGCATGTAGAAACACGCCAGCACCAGCACGAACACCGGCGTGCCACGGATTAGGTCGACATACAGACGAAACGGTGCACGCATCCAGAACTTGCCGTAGGTCAGGATCAACCCGGCGACAATGCCGATCAGGGTGCCAAAGATAATCGCTAACGCAGACACATAAACGCTGGCTTGAAAGCCCGCCCAGAGGGTATCCCGGGCGATCCACAACTCATGCAGCCAGCTGGGGGATTCGTACATGGAAACCTCGCTTAACGACGGATCGCCAGACGCTGTTCCAGGTAACGGAGCAGCATGGCAATGAGGTAACAGGCAGCCACGTAGAGCGCCGTCGTGACCATCCAGGTTTCAATCACCCGGTAGCTTTCGACGTTGATCTTGCGGGCGTAATAGGTCAGCTCCGGCACCGCGATGGCGGCGGCGAGCGAGGTGTCCTTGAACAGCGAAATGAAGTTGTTCGACAGCGCGGGCAGCACGTTGCGCAGCATCACCGGTACGGTGATGTAGGCGCGGATACGCCATTCGCCCAGACCGATAGCCAACCCGGCTTCCCGCAGGCCCTTGGGAATGTTCAACAGCCCGGCGCGGAACACTTCGGTCAAGTAGGCACCCGCGTACAGCGACAAGGTGATGATGAACGACGGGATCTTGTCCAGACGGATCCCGAGACTGGGCAACGCAAAGTAGATCAACAGGATCAACACAAGGATCGGCGTATTGCGCACCACCGTCACGTACACCGAGGCGAAGACCCGCAACGCACGGTGCTTGGAGAGCATGGCAAACGCCATCATCAGGCCGATCACACAGCCGATGGCGATCGACAGCAGCGCCAGCTCAAGGCCCAGGCCGAGCCCCGCCAGCAAGCTGGGGAAGTCGCGCCACACGGCGGCAAAGTTCAACTGATAGTTCATGGTCAGCAGTACCTGATTGGGGCGCCGTCAGCGACGCCCCAGTTTTCGATTTACTTGAACTCAACCGGGAAGCCGATCGCGGGTTCCGGCAGGTCGACACCGAACCATTGCTTGAACGAGGCCTTGTAGGTCGGGAACTCGACACCGGTCATGGCTTCATGCAGCGCGGTGTTGACGAAGTTCAGCCAGTCCTGGTCGCCACGCTTGACGGCGCACGCATAGGTCTGCGGGCTCCAAGCGTACGTCGGGCTGCGGTAGCGGCCTGGGTTCTGCACCATCAGGTATTTGACCGAGGACTGGTCGGTAGCGGCGGCATCGGCGCGACCGGAGTTCACGGCCTGATACATCAGGTCGACGCTGTCGTACTGGTCGACCTTGGCCTTGGGCAACGCCTGGTGCACCAGCTCTTCGGCATACACGTTTTGCAGCACAGCCACGGTGACGCCGTCGCCGCCGGCCTGCAGGTCTTCAATCTCTTTGTACTTGCTGTTGTTCGGCAGCAGCAGGCCCACGCCTTCGCGGTAGTACGGCAGGGTGAACGCGACCTGCTGGGCACGGCTGGCGGTGACGGTAATGAACTGGCAACTCATGTCGACCTTGTCGGTCAGCAGGTTGGGAATCCGGGCGTCAGACGACTGCACCACGAACTCGACCTTGCTTGGGTCATTGAACAAGCCCTTGGCCACGATGCGGCCGATGTCGATATCAAACCCCTGCAACTTGCCATCCGCTCCCTGGAAGTGCCACGGCGCATTGGTACTGCCTGTACCCACGATCAAGTGCCCACGCTTGAGCACATCATCGAGCTTGCTGTCCGCCGCCTGCACGATGCTTGCGAGGGAAGCCGATGCGGCGAAGAGAAAAACACACGCTTTAAACACGGAAGGTCGGTGATGCATGACAAGCACTCCAGGAGTTGTGTATTCCGCTATACCGGAACTTAGTATGTAACAACGGAATAGACAGCAGAAAGTGTGCCACACGCGGTAACAGAAAAAAACGACATGGATAAATCTGTGTTAAATCAACTAGATAAAAGATGATGTGCAGCAAGGCTTTAAGCCAGCACCTGAAATTACTTTGCTACCCAAGGCCCCACACAGCGGTGACAGACCCCAGTTGCGTGCGCTACAACGGCGTTACCGCGCACCGTTGCAGTGCGTCTGGCGTGTGGAAAAATCCCCACGCTGGGCTAGCCTTGGCACATTCATTCCGACAAGGACTCCGCCCTGATGAAGTTCCGCCTCACCCTGGTTTTGCTTTCCTTTCTGGTGGCCGGCAGTGCTTTGGCCAGTAACGACCGCCGCGAATGCAAGGAAGAACTGCGCAAGCTCAACGCAGCCCTGAGCACCAACTACACCAGCCAGAACCACCACGGCTACCGCCAGGCAAAGGCTTCGAGGGACAACCTTGAATACAAGAAATGCGCAAGCCAGGCGCGCAAGGCGCGGGAACGCCTGGAGCGCGATAGCGACCTGTGAAGGTTGACAGTAGACGGCAGTGATTCCTCGACTTAGCGTGGGCAGACACTCGCACTGTCCAGGAGGACCACTATCATGGGAATTGCCACCGCAACCATTACCAACGCCGAGGAATATGAAAAGGTACTGAGTACCTCCCACCCCGTGTTTCTATTGTTCGTTTCAGCTCGCTGCCCTGCGTGCGCAGACGCCGGCCCACTGTTCGAACGGATTGCTGCCAGGCATCCCGATATCGTGAGCCTGGTGCTGGACTGCGCAAACACTCCACAACACCCCCATGTCAAGGGCACGCCCACCTTGTTGGTTTACGTCATGGGCGAACTGATGGAAATTATCGAGGGTTTCGACCCCATTAAAGATCAGGAAAAAACTGTGGAAGAGCTTTTCAACCGCTACGTCCAGCGTCCCCTCTTGCACGGTACGACCTAGCGTCTAAGCTGCTCAAATTAGTCTCAGCCACCAGGTCGGCAATGTTCAAGACCATTGAAGCTGAAGTCTTGGAGAAACGCCCTTCACCCACCTTGCAACTTGAGCTCGCCCAGCATGATTTCGAGCGACTCAAGTCATTCTGCCTGCTGATCTACATCGCGATCATCACATTGGGCACCCGTCCGCTAATCGAAGGCTTGTCGACGGATCTGCACCCCAGCGGGGTGATTCTGACAACGCTTACGTTTCACACGCCCGCATAAACCGATCACGCCCCGTGCGTGATAGACAGCGCATCGAAATGCTTTACCGGGCGGCCACTTACTGGATAATAGCTCAATGCCTTCATTGAGTTAATGTTCGGCACCACCTCTACCGCCTCGATGGATTTTCTTCTGCGTATGGACACTCCTCTGCTTCCGCAAAAACGCCTCAATGCTGCAATCACCAAAGTCATGGCCGGTATCAGCGCAACGCTGGGCGCCATGTGGGCGCTGATCACCTATGTGTTTCCCGATCCCAGCGTGTTCGGCTTTGGCTTTCTCAACTGGAAAAACTTGATTCTGGTGATCAGCGTGTTCCTGTTCCTCGCGGCACTGTCTATTGGCTGGCAGGCGCGTCGCCTGCCGGATGCGATAAAAGGCACGCTTTCGGTGATCCTGGCCGTATTGCTCGCCGGCGGTTTTTTCATTTTGGGCAGTGAGTACGCCAAACCCACTTTCGAATTTGCCCAATCGCAAAAGCTGATGACTGAAAATGACGGCGCCAACCTGTTTGGCAAGCGTATAGAGCTGGTCGACGGTGTACGCATCGAACTGCTGGAGTGTGAGCAGATTGGCCAGGCACCGAGCTGCCTGCTGGAACTGACCAACACCAATGTCGACCGCGAAATGCGCGACCTTAAGCAAAGCACCCTATTTGAAAAAACCGGCGGCTCCCTGGATGTCGAGCAACTGCAGGTCGGCCAATCTAAGTCTGACCAGTGGAACGCATTTGCGCTGGTACGCAATGTGCCGACCCGAGTGACGATGGTGTTCCAGCCCGTGCGCGGGAAGCTGGAGAGCATCCCGGCACTCAAGATCAGGTTTCGCAGCCTCAAGGGTGAGGATAACGTGGTGAAATTCAGTGGCGTGGCGGTTAACTGAGGGGATGGATATGAGCACTGCTACTGCAACAGAGAATACTGACCAGCCCTGGGAAGATACGTTGATTCTGGCATTTCGCGATACTCAGTGGATCCATCACCGCGAAAAACAGCAGACACTGATTTCAGATGCGCTTGGCTGGTTCCAATTGAACAATCATTTACTGCTGTGCAATCCCTCAGACAAAACACAGCAAAACACCTGTAATAAGGCCAAGGAAAAGCTCGATCTGGCAGTGAAAGAAATGGCGGCAACACCGCCACTACTCGCGAAATTGGACGGCAAGGCTGAAAGTGCAGCGGGCGATGTGCTAACCGCCCATGAAGACAGGTTCTTCCTGATTGAATTCAAATCAGACATGAGCACCAGAAGCTCCGAATACACCAAATTCCTGGGGATTCTAATGTGGCTGATCGATCCAGAAGCCAACCACGTACTGATAAACCAGTCAAAAAAAGGGCATTTTTTTGTCACGCAGAGGCCCGACACATGCGCCCCCTCTGCTCCAAACCTGCGAAAGCTCACTATGGAGGCCTACACTTACTACGACGCAATCACTCAGCCCAACTTAAAACTGACTGCGGCGATCCCCGTGCACACGCTCCTGGCAGAAAAACGCCACGGCCTGCCGCTGGCTCAAATGGCGGACTACCTTCAACTGCTCTGTAACGTACATGTCGGTGACGCAGCAGGCGGCGCACACCCGATGAAAGTGGCGGTGGCAAGTGCATCCGGGGTGTTTTGGCCGATATCCGACCTTTCGGAACTGACTGCATTGGCCGGCTTGTTCAACGCGACCGCAAGGCTGTCGCACCCAAAACACCCGGCATTTGGCATTGCAAACGCCAAACGCCTGAAAGACATCGTCGATGCCTTTCGGGAAAAAACGCTCGAAGAGCAAAAAACCGCGCTCAGACGTGACGGCAGAACACCCGGCGGCGCCACTCCAGGCATCAATCGAAGCTGAGTGACACCGCTTACGCCCCCATCAGGAATCCACGCACCGAAGCAGGCTGACCTGCGTCACCCGGCGGTCCTCCACCGCCGCCACCGTCAGGCGCCAGCCCTCATGTTCCAGGCTGTCGCCCACCACTGGGAGGCGATCCAGCAGACTCATCACCAGGCCGGCCAGGGTCTGGTAATCGTCGGTCGCAACCGCGTTGAAGCCCGTGCGCTGACGCACCTGATTGAGGTTCAGTGCACCATTGGCGCGGAAACCAGCGCCCTCCTCGACAATATCCGGCCCTTCGATTTCGCTGGCGTCCGGCAGCTCACCGGCGATGGACTCGAGAATGTCGGTCATGCTCAACACACCCATGAAGTCACCGAATTCGTTGATCACGAACGCAATGTGAGTGGATTCCTGACGCATCTGCTCCAGGGCGTTGAGGATCGAGAAACTGTCCAGCAGGTTGATCGCCCGGCGTGCCAGGTGCTCCAGGTTCGGCTCGTTACCGGCCAGGTATTCCTTGAGCAACTCCTTCTTGTGCACAAAGCCCAGCGGTTCATCGACGGCGCCGTTGCGGATCAACGGCAGTCGCGAGTAGGACGAATGCATCAGTTTCAGGCGAATGCTGTCGGGATCGTCCGCCAGATCGATGCAGTCGACCTTGGCCCGCGGTGTCATCAGTGTGCGAATCGGCCGTTCGGCCAGTTGCAGCACACCACTGATCATCACGCGTTCGCGTCGATCAAACAGCGGGCCTTGCGCAGCATCCGGCTCACCCAGCAGGTCGGCAACCTCATCGCTCACCTCTTCCACCGCCAGGCTACGACCGCCGAGCAAGCGCATCACGGCATGGGCCGTACGCTCACGTACTGGCAACACACCTTGCGCCGACTTCTTGCGGCGGGCCCGTGCGATCTGGTTGAACAACTCGATCAGGATCGAGAAACCAATCGCTGCGTACAGGTAGCCCTTCGGAATATGGAAGCCCAGGCCTTCGGCGGTCAGGGCGAAACCGATCATCATCAAGAAGCCCAGGCACAGCATGATCACCGTCGGGTGCGCATTGACGAAGCGGGTCAATGGCTTGCTCGCGACGATCATCACGCCGATGGACACGATCACCGCGATCATCATCACCGCCAGCTCGTCCACCATGCCCACAGCGGTAATCACCGCATCCAGGGAGAACACCGCATCCAGCACCACGATCTGCGCCACGATCGGCCAGAACATCGCGTAGGCGGCATTGCCCGTGCGCTGGGCCACATGGCCTTCGAGGCGCTCATGCAATTCCATGGTGGCCTTGAACAACAGGAATACACCACCAAACAACATGATCAGGTCACGGCCCGAGAAGCTCTTGTCGAACACCTCGAACAACGGCTGCGTCAGGGTCACCAGCCAGGAAATACTCGCCAATAGGCCCAGGCGCATCAGCAGCGCCAGGGACAGGCCGATCAACCGCGCACGGTCACGCTGCTCCGGCGGCAACTTGTCCGCCAGGATCGCGATAAACACCAGGTTGTCGATGCCCAGCACCAGTTCCAGCACAATCAAGGTCAACAGGCCGAGCCAGGCCGTTGGATCCGCTAACCATTCCATTTATTGAGTCTCTTCAGTCATCGATTTTCAGAATGCCGGGCACGGCAAGGCGCGGTCAGTGGACCGGTACAAGGTTAGCAGTCGGAATACGGGGTGCTTCAGAGGGAACAGCGGCAGCGCAAGTCTTGGGGAAAGACGACTGGGGGGCTCCGAAAGGGTGTTCATGCAAGGCCTGAAATAACAAAAGGACTTGAATCCTACATCTGAAACACAATTCTCCTACAACGCAAAACTATTACAAGATCTGTAATCTCACCTGTCGGAGCCGGCTTGCCGACTCCTACAGGGGCATCGTGGTGTCAGGACTTACGGGTAGCGTCGTCCAACGCCAGAATGGTATGCGCATTGGTCACCGTCGTGGCCAGCGTATTGATCACCCCCGACCGCAACGCCCCCAGCGTCGCCGCCGCCTTGGTATTTTCGCTGGCAATCGCCACCACATCCGGTATGCGAAACAACTCCTGCACCGTCAACCCGATCACCCGCCCCTGGATCGCGTTGACCGCCGGCTGCCCGTGAATGTCGATAAAGTCATAGCCCATCATGTCACCCACGGTGCCGGACAACCGGGCCTGGGCGATTTCCTGCGGTGAGAACCAGCCCATGCGCACCATGTTGCTGTTCTCACTCATGTCGCCAATACCGATCAACGCAATATCCGCGCGCCGCGCCCTATCCAGCGTGGAGCGCACGGTGTCGTTATTGATCAGCACCCCGCGCAACTCCGGGTTCGCCACCAGGGCCGGGGCATACAAGCTTTCACTCTCCCCCCCGAAGCGCAGCGCCAGGCGCCGGCAGATATGGTCGGGGTTCATGTATTCGCCGGCCTTGAGCGAACCACCGATGGCGCAGACAAATGTGCAATTGCGTGTCACCGGCAAGAATACGTTGTCCGCCACCGCGCCGACGTTACGCCCCATGCCTACCGCGACAATCATGCCATCGCTCAGCGTCTTGTTCAGGTAGTTGGCCACCAGACTGGCAACGGCCGAGCGCTGGGTGTCGGGGTCGCTGTGGTCCACGGCAATCAAGGCGCGGTCCAGCTTGAAGCGCTGCACCAATGCCTGCTCCAGCTCGTTGTTCATGGCCGGGTGCTGCAGCACGCGCACCTCGACGATCCCCTCATCGCGCGCACGCTTGAGCAAGCGGCTGACTTTCGCCCGCGACAGGTCGAAGCGCTTGGCAATGGCTTCCTGAGTGACGTTCTCAAGGTAATAGAGCATTGCCACTTCGGTCATCTGATCGATATCGCTGGCAATGCGCTGGGTACTGTCACTCATGGGGACGGGCTTCCGTTTCGGCGTCAAAGGCGCATTCTCCCGACTCTTGCCCCGTTTAGTCCACTACTGATGCCCGTCGCGCTCGATCGCATTGATGCGCTCGACCTTGGCGCCGGAACGTGCCGACTCGAACTCCGACTCCAGGAATGATTTGACGACGCTTTTGGCCAGCTCCGCACCGATCACCCGCGCGCCGATGGACAGGATTTGCGCATCGTTGCTCTTGCGCGCCCGCTCCGCCGAATAGGTGTCATGGGCCTGCGCCGCACGAATGCCCAGCACCTTGTTGGCGGAAATGGCCATGCCGATCCCGGTGCCACACACCAGCACACCCAGGCGCTGCTGCCCGGCATTGATCGCGTTGGCCACGGCCAGGGCGATGTCGGGGTAAAGCACCGGCGCGGTGGAATGGGTGCCGAAGTCGGTCACTGGGTAACCCAGCGCCTCGATATGGCGCTTCAACAGCTCTTTGAGCTCAAAACCCGCTTCATCGCATCCGATAGCCACCGGGAAAGGTGTGTTCATGGCGTCTGGCTCCGCTGCCGTGATCGTACTTATGACTGATCATATGATCACTCAATGAAATTTCGCTCAGGCATTTCGCCGCCAACCACCCCTCACTGTCAAGCATGATTTAACTGACTTGCCAGTCAAAGGCGCCTAAAAAGGCCTTATTGACGAGTAAGACGAGAATCAGTGCTTTTACATGAAAGAGATTGACTGATCAGAATTTCATTTGATACACATATGATCACAGCGAAACATGACTGTGCGACCTAATAAGAATTCACAGCACGAGGACACGCCGATGGCCACGCCATTACTGCTCCAGGCTGAACACGTCGCCAAGGCTTACGCCGGGGTCCCTGCCCTGCGTGACGGGCGCCTCTCTCTGCGGGCCGGCAGCGTCCACGCCCTGTGCGGCGGCAATGGCGCAGGCAAATCGACATTTCTGAGCATCCTGATGGGCATCACCCAGCGTGACGCCGGCAGCATTCTGCTCAACGGCGCACCGGTGCAGTTCAACCGCCCGAGTGAAGCGCTGGCAGCGGGGATCGCGATGATCACCCAGGAGCTGGAACCTATCCCCTACATGACCGTCGCCGAGAACATCTGGCTGGGGCGAGAACCACGCCGCGCCGGCTGCATCGTCGACAACAAGGCTCTGAACCGGCGCACCCGCGAATTGCTGGAAAGCCTGGAGTTCGACGTCGATGCCACCAGCCCCATGCACCGCTTGAGCGTCGCGCAGATCCAACTGGTGGAAATCGCCAAGGCCTTCAGCCATGACTGCCAGGTGATGATCATGGACGAACCCACCTCGGCCATTGGCGAACACGAGGCGCAAACCCTGTTCAAGGCCATCCGCCGCCTGACGGCCCGGGGCGCCGGCATTGTGTATGTGTCGCACCGCCTCAGCGAACTGGCGCAGATCGCCGACGACTACAGCATCTTCCGCGACGGCGCCTTCGTCGAAAGCGGACGCATGGCGGACATTGATCGCGACCATTTGGTACGCGGAATCGTCGGTCAGGAGTTGACTCGCATCGACCACAAGGTCGGTCGCGAATGCGCTGCCAACACGTGCCTGCAAGTCGACAACCTGAGCCGCACCGGGGAGTTCCACGACATCAGCCTGCAATTGCGCCAAGGCGAAATCCTCGGCATTTATGGCTTGATGGGCTCGGGGCGCAGCGAGTTCCTCAACTGCATCTATGGCCTGACGGTCGCGGACTCCGGCAGTGTCACCCTGCAAGGCAAGCCCATGCCGATCGGGCTGCCCAAGGCGACCATCAATGCCGGCATGTCGCTGGTCACCGAAGATCGCAAGGACAGTGGCCTGGTGCTCACCGGCAGCATTCTTTCCAACATTGCCCTGTCGGCCTACAAGCGCCTTTCGAGTTGGTCGCTGATCAATGCGCGCAAGGAAACCCAGCTGGCCCAGGACATGGTCAAGCGCCTGCAGATCAAGACCACGTCCCTGGAATTGCCGGTGGCATCCATGAGTGGCGGCAACCAGCAGAAAGTGGTGCTCGCCAAATGCCTGTCCACCGAGCCGGTCTGCCTGCTGTGTGACGAACCGACCCGTGGCATCGATGAAGGCGCCAAGCAGGAGATCTACCACCTGCTCGACCAATTCGTACGCGGCGGTGGCGCTGCCATCGTGGTGTCGTCGGAAGCGCCGGAACTGCTGCACCTGAGCGATCGCATCGCCGTATTCAAGGGCGGCCGGCTGGTGACCATCAGCACCGACACCGCCCTTTCCCAGGAAGCCTTGTTGAGTCTTGCCTCATGAATGCCAAAACCCTCGCAGCACCTGTCACTGCCGCGCCGCGCAATCGCCTGCGTCTGTCCCTCGACCGCTTCGGTCTGCCGCTGGTGTTTATCCTGCTGTGCGTGGTGATGGCGTTCTCCAGTGAATACTTCATGACCTGGCGCAACTGGATGGACATCCTGCGCCAGACCTCGATCAACGGCATCCTCGCGGTGGGCATGACCTATGTGATCCTGACCAAGGGCATCGACTTGTCCGTGGGCTCGATCCTGGCCTTTGCCGGGTTGTGCAGTGCCATGGTCGCGACCCAGGGGTACGGCTTGCTGGCGGCGGTCAGTGCCGGGATGTTTGCCGGCGCGATGCTCGGCGTGGTGAACGGCTTCATGGTCGCGAACCTGTCGATCCCGCCATTCGTGGCCACCCTGGGCATGCTCAGCATTGCGCGCGGCATGACCTTTATCCTTAACGATGGCAGCCCGATTACCGACCTGCCCGACGCCTACCTGGCGCTGGGCATCGGCAAGATCGGCCCGATCGGCGTGCCAATCGTCATCTTCGCCGTGGTTGCGCTGATCTTCTGGATGGTGCTGCGCTACACGACCTACGGCCGCTATGTGTACGCGGTGGGCGGCAATGAAAAGAGCGCACGCACCTCAGGTATCGGCGTGCGCAAGGTGATGTTCTCGGTGTACGTGGTCTCGGGCCTGCTCGCCGGACTGGCCGGCGTGGTGCTCTCGGCCCGCACCACTTCTGCCCTGCCCCAGGCCGGAGTGTCCTATGAACTGGACGCGATCGCCGCCGTAGTGATCGGCGGCACCAGCTTGTCGGGCGGTACCGGCAGCATTGTCGGCACGCTGTTCGGCGCACTGTTGATCGGGGTGATCAACAACGGGCTGAACCTGCTCGGCGTGTCCTCTTATTACCAGCAGGTCGCCAAGGGCCTGATCATTGTGTTCGCAGTACTGATCGACGTGTGGCGCAAGAAAAAACGCTAGAGAACGACCCACAACAATAACCGGAGTTCTACTCATGAAACTTGGTACCACCTTGGCCGCCACAGCGGCCCTCTCCCTGCTCGCCTGCAGTATCGCCCTGGCCGCCGATGGCAAGACCTACAAGGTCGGCGCAGCCGTCTACGGCCTTAAGGGCCAGTTCATGCAGAACTGGGTCCGCGAGCTCAAGGAACACCCGGCGGTCAAGGACGGCACCGTGCAGTTGACCGTGTTCGACGGCAACTACGACGCCCTCACCCAGAACAACCAGATCGAAAACATGGTGACCCAACGCTACGACGCCATCCTGTTCGTACCGATCGACACCAAGGCCGGCGTCGGCACCGTCAAGGCGGCCATGAGCAACGACGTGGTGGTCATCGCCTCCAATACGAAAGTAGCCGATGCCTCTGTACCGTATGTGGGTAACGATGATGTCGAAGGCGGCCGCCTGCAGGCCCAGGCCATGGTCGACAAGCTTAATGGCAAAGGCAACGTGGTGATTATCCAGGGGCCGATTGGCCAGTCGGCGCAGATCGACCGGGAAAAAGGCGAACTGGAAGTGCTGGGCAAACACCCGGACATCAAGATCATCGAGAAAAAGACCGCCAACTGGGACCGCGCCCAGGCCCTGGCGCTCACTGAAGACTGGTTGAACGCTCACCCCAAAGGCATCAACGGCGTGATCGCGCAGAACGACGACATGGCCCTCGGCGCCGTGCAGGCCCTGAAGTCCCACGGGCTGACCTCCAAGGACGTGCCGGTCACCTCGATCGATGGTATGCCGGACGCGATCCAGGCGGCGAAAAAAGACGAAGTCACCACCTTCCTGCAAGACGCCCAGGCCCAGTCCCAGGGCGCGCTGGACGTGGCGCTGCGCGCACTGGCCGGCAAGGACTACAAGCCGCAGTCGGTGATCTGGGAGCGCTATGCCAAGGATGTGAAATGGGGGGATGGCACGGCGAAGAACTACATCCTGCCGTGGGTGCCGGTCACCAATGCCAACGCCGATGCGCTGTACAAACAAGTCAGCGGCTCCAAGTAGTACACGATCAAAATGTGGGAGCTGGCTTGCCTGCGATGGCATCAACGGGTTGCGACTGACACACCGAGGTGCCTGCATCGCAGGCAAGCCAGCTCCCACATTGGATCTTCAACACCTTTGAAAATGGAGTCATTCATGTCTGGATTCTGGAACCAAGCCTTCGACCTCACCGGCCGTTGCGCGGTGATTACCGGTGGCGCCGCCGGGATCGGCCTGGCCTGTGCCAGCCTGCTGGTAGAACGCGGCGCCCGCGTGGCGCTGCTGGACCGTGACCCGGCAGTGGTCGAGGTAGCCGCCAGCCTGGGCGCCGGGCATCTGGGCATTGCCGTCGACCTCGGCCAGATCGGCCAGATACAAACCACCATCGACACGGTTTTCGAACACTTCCAACGCCTGGATTACCTGATCAACAGCGCTGGCGTGGTACTGCTGGACAAGGCCATCGACGTGAGCGAAAGCGCCTGGGACACCACCCTGGACATCAACCTCAAGGCCAGCTTCTTCGTGGCCCAGGCCTGCGCCCGGCACATGCTCGCCCATGGCAGCGGACGCATCGTCAACCTCGCCTCCCAGGCCGCCGTGATCGGCCTGGACCGGCACGTCGCTTATTGCGCCAGCAAGGCCGCCATTGTCGGCATGACCAAAGTACTGGCCATGGAATGGGCCCCTCACATCAACGTCAACGCCATCTCCCCGACCATTGTGGAGACAGCCCTGGGCAAGAAAGCCTGGGCGGGCGACGTGGGTGAAAAGGCCAAGCTGCAGATCCCGGCGGGCCGCTTTGCCCAGCCGGAAGAAATCGCCGGGCTGGCGTTGTACCTGCTCAGTGATGCGGCGCAGATGATCACCGGCGCCAACATGGTGATCGACGGCGGTTACAGCATTCAGTAATTCATCTTCTTGTCGTGAGGTTTTGTCATGTCCACCGTCACCGAACGCACACCCGAACAACTGTCCCCAGTCATCCCGAAAACCATGCAGGCCGTGGTGTGCCATGGCCCGGAAGATTACCGCCTGGAAACCGTCGACGTGCCTACGCCCGGCCCCGATGAAATCCTCACCAAAGTCGAGTTGTGCGGCATCTGCATGGGCGACATCAAGACCTATCGCGGCGCCCCCTCGTTCTGGGGTGACGCCGAACAACCCCGCTACGTGAAGCCACCGATGATCCCCGGCCACGAATTCGTCTGCCGCGTGGTTGCCCTGGGCCCAGGCGCAGAGAAGCGCGGGGTGAAGGTCGGTGATCGGGTGATTTCCGAACAGATCGTGCCGTGCTGGGGCTGCCGCTTCTGCAACCACGGCCAATACTGGATGTGCCAGAAGCACGACCTGTATGGCTTCCAGAACAATGTGCAGGGCGCCATGGCCCAGTACATGATCTTCACCAAGGAAGGCATCATCCACACAGTGCCGGAGTCCATCGCCCCCGACGAAGCGATTTTGATCGAGCCACTGGCCTGCTCGCTGCACGCGGCGGAACGCGCCAATGTCGACCACGACGACATCGTGGTGGTCGCCGGCGCCGGCACCCTGGGCTTGGGCATCATCGGTGCCGTGCGCCTGCGCAATCCGAAAAAGCTCATCGTGCTGGACATGAAACCCGAACGCGCCGCCCTGGCCCTGCGCATGGGCGCCGACGAAGTCTGGAACCCGGCCGAGGTGGACGTGCTGGCAAAGATCCGCGAGATCACCGAGGGCTATGGCTGCGACATCTATATCGAAGCCACCGGGCACCACAAGGCAGTGAACCAGGGCCTGGCGATGCTGCGAAAACTGGGGCGTTTCGTCGAATTCAGTGTGTTCAACGACGAGGCCACCGTAGATTGGTCGATCATTGGTGACCGCAAGGAACTCGACATTCTCGGCTCACACCTGGGGCCGTATATGTACCCACGTGCCATCGACTTTATCGGCAACCGCAAGATCGACATGCGCGACGTGGTGACCCACAAATTCGCGCTGGCGGATTTCAAGGAAGCCTTTGCCGTCATGGAGCGTGGAGACAAGTCACTCAAAGTGGTATTGGAACCTTGAACCGCCCATTCCTTATAAAAAGAACACAGGAACCCGCGTTATGAATCGAGTCATCAACGATCCGGACCAGGTGGTCGAGGACATGCTGCGCGGCATTCTGGTCGCGCACCCCGAACTGCGCCAGTTCGAGACCAACCCACGCGTCATCGTCAAGGCCAAGCCTTCTGCGCCGGGCCGCGTCGGCATTGTCACCGGCGGCGGATCGGGCCACGAGCCGGCCTTCCTTGGCTATGTCGGCCCGGGCTTGGTGGATGCCGTGGCGGTCGGCGAGATCTTTTCCTCACCCACCGCCAAGAGTTTCTTCGACGCCTTCCGCGCCGCAGACCATGGCGCAGGCGTGGCCTGCCTTTACGGTAACTACGCTGGCGACAATATGAACGTGAAGCTGGCGATGAAAATGGCCGCCAGCAAAGACATGCGCATCCGCACGGTGGTCGCCAACGACGACGTAGCGTCCGCCCCCAAGGCCGAGATTGCCAAGCGCCGTGGCGTGGCCGGGGAGATCTTCATGTGGAAGATCGGTGGCGCTGCTGCCGCGCAGCACTACGACTTGGACGAGGTGATCCGGGTCGCACAGAAAACCGTGGATAACTGCCGCTCGATTGGTATCGGCCTGACCCCCTGCACCATTGCAGCAGTGGGCAAACCGAACTTCCAGATCCCTGACGGCCAGATGGAGCTGGGCATCGGCCATCATGGCGAACCCGGCATCGAGGTGATCCCGATCGAACCGGCTGCCGCCATGGCTGAACGCATGCTCGCGCCGATCCTCGCCGACCGTGATTTCGGCCAGGACGACAGCGTGGTGGTGCTGGTCTCGGGCCTGGGCGCCACGCCGGTCATGGAGTTGTATGTTTTCTATGCCGAGGTCGAAAAACAGCTCACGGCCAAAGGCTTGAAGATTCACCGCTGCTACGTCGGCAACTACTTCACCTCCCTGGAAATGATGGGCGTGACCCTGACCCTGCTCGGCCTTGACGCAGAGCTTGCCACCCTGATCGATCAACCCTGCCGCTCCATCGGCATGACCCAGGCGGAGTAAACCATGAGCCAGCATTTTTCCACCCGTGACGGCGGCGCCATCGTCAGCGACCTGGTCAGCGTGATCGTCGCCAACCGCGAATACCTCAGTGAAATCGACGGCGCCATCGGCGATGGCGACCACGGCATCAACATGGCCAAGGGCTTCGCCCATTGCGGACGCACCATTGAAGGACGCCAACTGACCCTGGCCGAGGCGCTCGACGAGTTGACCCTCAGCTTGATGGAAGGCATCGGCGGCTCCATGGGGCCTTTGTATGGCAGCCTGTTTATCGGCATGGCCGATGAAGTGCGCAGCAGTGATGACATCAACGCCGCAACCTTTGCTCATTTGCTGCGGGGCGGCTTGACCTCGTTGCAGGACATTACGGATGCGGGTGTGGGCGATAAATGCCTGATGGACACCTTGATCCCGGCGGTTGAGGCTTTTGAGCGCGCGCACGCCTCAGGCGCCTCCTTCAGCGACGCTCTGAATGCGATGAAAGCCGCCGCGTCACAGGGCCGCGATTCGACCAAGGACCTGGTGGCCAAGATCGGCCGCGCCAGTCGCCTGGGCGAACGCTCCCTCGGCGTGCTGGATGCCGGCGCGGTGTCGTGCTGCCTGATCCTCACGCGTCTGGCCGATTCGGTGCAGCCGCGACTGTCTGCTTGACCTGCTGGATATACCGCACGACCGCCGGCGCTTTTTCGAAGCGCCGGTGAATCAGCGATAGCCACGACGATGCGTCAGCGCCCTGAATGCTGCGGTACACCACGCCTGGCAAACTCACGTGCCCCACCATGGACGCCGGCACCACCGCCACGCCCTGCCCGAGTGACACCAGCGCCACCACCGCCACCAACCCACCGGGTTGCGGCCCCAGGCGCGGTGCGTAGCCACCTTGCGCGGCCACCTGCAAGGTGCCGCTGATTTGCTCCGGCAAGATAAATGTCTCGTTCTCCAAATGCTGGCAACCGATGGCCTTGAGCCCCAGCAGCCACGAGTCCTGGGGCAGCGCCAAGACAAACCCTTCGCTGTCCAGGCGCACCGCCTCGACCCCCTCCGGCAGCGTCATGGGCGAGCGGATGTAACCGATATCGACACGCCCGTCCGCTACCGCGCCAGGCAACGTCGCCATCGCACATTCGCGCACATTCACGCTCACATCCGGAAACGCCTGGCCGAACGCCTGCATTTGCCGCTGCAACAGGCCCGAATACACCGCCGACGCCACATAGCCCAATTCGATATGGCCGATCTCGCCACGTCCGGCGCGCTGAGCATTGCGCTGGGCGAACTCGAACTGGCGCACGGTAGCCTCGGCTTCGATCAATAAGGCAGCACCGGCTTCGGTCAGGCTGACTTCGCGTTGCTGGCGGATAAACAGACGCGTCCCCAGCGCCGCTTCCATGTCTTGGATCTGACGGCTTAACGTCGGGGGCGCAATGCCCAAATGCTCCGCGGCCCGCGTGAAGTTGCGCTGGCGGGCAACGGCCAGGA
This sequence comes from Pseudomonas sp. MYb541, assembly GCF_037479595.1. Lineage (NCBI taxonomy): Bacteria > Pseudomonadati > Pseudomonadota > Gammaproteobacteria > Pseudomonadales > Pseudomonadaceae > Pseudomonas > Pseudomonas sp. MYb541. Next base: position 36,712 of record NZ_JBBGYS010000043.1, read on the forward strand.
AGTAGCGAAAATGACGAATATCCATAACAGCATTAGCTCAAAGGTAATGAAGTACTTCATGGCGGCTAACAAAGATACCGCCGGCCGGGCATAAGCTCACAGCACCTGAACACTAAAGAGCCTTTGCGATGTCCGTCAACCGCCTTCTCCGTATTGCCTGCAAGGTAATTCAACCATGAACCGGGTCAGTCCACGCCTCACACTGCTGACCGCATCCGGCGTTTGCTCGCTGATCGTGCTCGACACCAACATCGTCGCCGTGACGCTGCCCAGCATCGCCCGCGACCTGGGGGCGAACTTTGCCGACATCGAGTGGGTCGTCAGCGCCTATATGCTGGCGTTTGCCGCACTGCTATTGCCCGCCGGCAGCATTGCCGATCGCTTTGGCCGCAAGAAGACCCTGGTTTGGGGGCTGAGCATTTTTATCCTGGCCTCCCTGGGCTGCGGCGCCGCCCCCAACGCTTTACTCCTAGACATCGCACGCGCGATCAAAGGCGTCGGCGCCGCCCTGCTATTGACCTCGGCGCTCGCCTCCATCGGCCACACCTTCCATGACGACGTGGAACGGGCAAAAGCCTGGGCCTTCTGGGGCGCGTGCATGGGCGTGGCCATGACCGCCGCGCCGACCCTGGGTGGTTTGATCACCGAGTACCTGGGCTGGCGCTGGATTTTCTATCTCAACCTGCCGGTAGGCCTGGGGCTGATGGCGCTGGTGCTGCGCGCCATTGAGGAATCCCGCGATACCCAGTCGGCGCGACTCGACCCTTGGGGCAGCCTGGCCTTCAGCGCCGCCCTGCTGTGCCTGATCTGGGGTTTGATCGAAGCCAATCGCATCGGCTGGGACAGCCCGTTGACCTACGCCCGGCTCATAGGCGGCGCGGCATTGCTGGGCGTATTTGTCGTCGTCGAACGTGTACAACAGCGACCCATGGTCGACCTGCAACTGTTCCGTCACCCGCGCTTTATCGGAGCCTTGCTGGGCATGTTCGCCTACGCCGGTTGTGCCCAGGTGATGATGACCTTGTTGCCGTTCTACCTGCAGAACGGCCTGGGGTTCTCCGCGATCGCCTCGGGCCTGGGCATGCTGCCGTTTGCGCTGACCATGTTGATCTGCCCACGCATTGGCGCACGCCTGGCGGGGCGTTTCGCGCCAGCAACGATGATGGCGGCCGGCTTGACCCTGGTGGGCTGCGGCAACCTCTTGAGCGCCTGGGCGGTAAACGTGGGGGGTTACCTGCCTTTGCCTTGGCGATTGCGGTGACAGGCGCCGGGGCAGGCCTGCTCAATGGCGATACGCAAAAAAACATCATGGCCTGCGTGCCGCGAGACCGTGCCGGGATGGCGTCCGGTATGAGCACCACCATGCGCTTCAGCGCGATCATGTTGGCGATCGGTGTGTATGGGGCGTTATTGAGCAGTCATAGCGAACAGTTGTTGAGCGCAAGCATCGACCCACAATGGCGGGCTCAGGTTAACGGCATTGCTTCACGCGTAGTCGCGGGTGATATGCCAGCGGCGATGAGGTTGTTGCCGGAGTCGGCACGGGTGTTGGTGCAGCCGCTGGCACAGCAGGCATTTGTGGGTGGGTTCAGTGGCGTGCTGTGGGTGGCGGGGTTGTTGGGATTGCTGGGGGCGCTGGTGGTGGGGATATTAATGAGAAGCCCCATACCAGCAGTGCAACAGGCCTCAATGAAACCTGCGCACCGCTGATCATTTTTACCAGAATCGCTGCTGGGTCAACCGGCTCCACCAGGTCAGCAGCACGCGGTCCACCGAACCACTGGCCGCCAGGCCTACGCGCTCCTGCAAGCTCTTGCGCTCGGCATAGTGCAAGTGGAACACCTCGGCGGTCTTGGCCTTCGTGGCCAGGTATTCATCGCTGGTTTGCAGCTCATCGACCAGTTGCTTGTCGAGGGCTGCAACACCCAGCCACACTTCTCCGGTCGCGACGTCATCAATCGCCAACTGCGGGCGGTAACGCGAGACGAAGTTCTTGAACAGTTGATGGGTGATGTCCAGGTCTTCCTGGAACTTCTCGCGGCCCTTCTCGGTGTTTTCACCAAACACCGTGAGGGTGCGTTTGTACTCACCGGCAGTCAGCACTTCAAAGTCGATATCGTGCTTTTTCAGCAGACGGTTGACGTTTGGCAGCTGCGCTACCACGCCAATGGAGCCGAGAATGGCAAACGGTGCGCTGATGATCTTCTCGCCGATGCACGCCATCATGTAGCCGCCGCTGGCCGCCACCTTGTCGATGCACACGGTCAACGGCACGCCGGCCTGGCGGATACGCGCCAGTTGCGACGAAGCCAGGCCGTAGCTGTGGACCATGCCACCGCCGCTTTCCAGGCGCAGCACCACTTCATCCTTCGGCGTGGCCAGGCTCAACAAAGCGGTGATTTCATGGCGCAGGCTCTCGGTGGCCGACGCCTTGATATCGCCATCAAAATCCAGCACGAATACCCGTGGCTTGGCCTCGGCTTTCTGCTTGCCCTTCTTCTTTTCAGCCTTGCCTTCGGACTTGCGCAGGGCCTTGAGCTGGTCCTTGTCGAGCAGCGTCGATTCCAGGCGTTCACGCAAACCCTTGTAGAAATCATTGAGTTTGCTGACCTGCAATTGACCGGCGGATTTGCGACGACCTTTGCTACGCAGGGCCGCGAAGCTGATCAGTACCACCAGAATAGCGACCACCAGAGTGACGGTCTTCGCCAGAAAGCTCGCGTATTCGGCCAAAAAATCCATGGTTCTCCTTACAAATGCAGTGCGCCAGGCGCGGATTGCCCAAGCATACCGACGGGGCTTGCCGGGAGCCAGTGCTCAAACCGCCACCAGGCGCCCTCCAACGCGCTTTTAAAACAAGCGTATGTTTTTTCATTGACAGCTCGCAGGCATCCTCATAACCTCGCCAGACTTTCAACGTACCGGGAAAACGGACGTGGGCAGCATCTATCTGATTCGACATGGCCAGGCCTCCTTCGGTGCAGACGACTATGACGTCCTGTCGCCCGTCGGCGTGGAACAGGCACAGGTGCTCGGTCGCCACCTGGCCGACATGGGCCTGGTGTTCGACCGCTGTGTGGCCGGCGACCTGCGCCGCCAGCAGCACACAGCCACCGCCGCGTTCGATCAGTACAGTGCCCTGGGCCTGCCGGTGCCGCCGCTGGAAATCGACAGCGCCTTCAACGAATTCGATGCCGACGCGATCATCCGCGCACTGCTCCCAGATCTGCTCACCACCGAACCCGAAGCCCTGGAGATCCTGCGCAATGCCGCGCAGAACCGCAGCGAATTCCAGCGCATCTTCGCGCTGATCATCGAGCGCTGGCTGGCCGGCACCTATGATCCACCGGGGCTGGAGAGTTGGCTGGGCTTTGTGGAACGTGTCCAGGGTGGCTTGCAACGCATTCTTGAAGCGGCGGACAACACGCAGAAAATTGCGGTATTCACCTCCGGCGGCACCATCACCGCCTTGCTCCACCTGATTACCCGGATGCCTGCCGCGCAGGCCTTCGAACTGAACTGGCAAATTGTTAACACCTCGCTCAACCAGCTGAAATTCCGCGGTCGCGAGGTGGCACTGGCTTCCTTCAACAGTCATACCCACTTGCAACTGTTGAAGGCGCCGCAGCTCATCACGTTCCGATGAACTGCGGCCAACCGTGACCCCAAGGTCACTGGACTCTACCCTAAAGGATCGAAACCATGACTGACGTAGCCAAAGCTGTAGAAGCAATGAAAGCCAAATTCAACCCAGCCGCCGCCGCCGGCCTGGACCTGGTGTTCGGTTTCCGTATCGACGACACCCAGAACTTCTCGCTGGTGGTGAAAAACAACACCTGCGAACTGCTGGAAGGCGAAAACCCAGACGCCCAAGTTACCCTGGTGACCGACGGCGAAACCATGGAAGGCATCGTCAGCGGCGATACTGACGGCATGCAGGCCTTCATGAGCGGCAAACTGCGCACCGAAGGCGACATGATGCTGGCGATGAAGCTGAGCGAGCTGTTCCCGGCTTGATTCACGGGCAACCCTGAATCCCGATCCCGCCCTTCCCGGCGGGATTTTTTTTGCCCGCTATCTTGAATCCGCTACCGGCTCCTTGAGTTTTTCTTTAGGTTTGCCCTGCCCGCGCAGGTACAACGCCTCGACCAGTTTTTGCCGCTCGACCTGGGGCAAGGTGCTGGCAAACTGCGCCAGCGTGGTGTCCACCAAGGCACGAAGCGCCATATCCGCCTCGCGAGCCTTGGCCAATTCGGTGACCAGCACATCCCGGTCCAGCGTCGGTGCCTCCAACTGCTTGATCACCCCCAACCGCGCCTCCCGCCCGGCCATCACCAGCGGCTGGCTATCGGCACGGTTATGGCGCAACAACTGGCGCAGTTCCCGTCGCCGCTCCGGCGGCAACTTGACCATCGCCTGCCGCAGCCCATGCTGGTTGACCGCCGCCTCGGCAGGCTTGGCACTGGCCATCCAGTGGTAAACCGCCCCGCCCACTCCGCCCATCAAAAACACATTGAGCAACACCGAGACCAGCAACCACGGTTTAAGAGATTGGGTACTCATTGCTCGGATTCCTCGGCATTGACGGTAAAGATGACTTGCGCATCGCCTTGGTCAAACACACTGGGCAACACCTCGGCGGACACCATCGGCAGCGGTACGCTCATGGACGCCACCAGCATGCCGGTGACAACACCGGCAATACCCACGCCCACCAGTCCCGCCGGTGACAGCCAACCGGCATAGCGCGACCAGAACGATGTCCGGCCCGGCGCCGACTGGCGGATCTGCCGGGCCAGCGCCGGGTCGGTGAATGCCAGTTGATGGCTGTCCAGCTGGGCGTCGAGCCAACTGGCCTGATCCAACACTTCTCGGGCACTGACATTACCGCCGTCGAGCAGCGCCTGAGCCGCCCCGCGCTCAGCCAGGGGCCAACGCTGTAGGTTGGCGCCATAGGCGTCGGCCAGATAAGCAAATCGTTCGGGTGTCATGATGTTCCCCTTCCTGGGCGGGCAAGCCCGGGTGTATCGGCAAGTTGGCTGCGCAACTGGCGTCGGGCCCGCGAAAGCAGGCTCTCCAGTGCCTCGACGCTGATATTCATCAGGGCCGCGGCGTCGATGTTCGACAGCTCCTGGTAGTACTGCAACACAATCGCCTCGCGCTGACGCGCGGGCAAAGCGGCCAGCGCGGCGGCCATGCGCGCGTTGCGGTCGGCGCTTTCCAATTGTTCATCCAGAGGTGGTGCGCTGTCCGCCAGCTCCAGCGCCTCCTCCTCGTTCAAAGGACGTTCCTTGCGCCGACGCAAGCGGTCATGGCACAGGTTGAGCGCCACCCGATGCAGCCACGTGTCGAAGCGCGCCTCGCCACTGCGCCAACTGGCCGCCTGGCGCCAGATGCGCAGGAAGCTTTCCTGGGCCACGTCCTTGGCTTCGTCGGCATCCCCCAGGATCCGGCTGGCGAGCGCCAGCAGACGCGGCAGTTTGCGCGTCACCATTTCGTTAACGGCCGCAGGTTCGTTGTTGCCGATACGTGCGAGCAGTTCAACGTCCGGATCAGAGTCTTTCAATCGGGCAATTCTCGGTCAGCGGATCCAATGCCCTTCGCGCCAGTACCAGTTGGGACCGTGGGCTTCCCAATGGCCGGGCTCCCAGCGCGCATTGCGCATCACCGGCTGCCAGTGGCCTGGCACCCAGCCATAGCCACGCCCTTCCCAGCGCCAGTGGCCACGGTCCCAGGCGTAGCCCGGTCGCTCCACGGGAACCATTTCCACACGCTCCGGTGGCGGCGCCTGGCGGATGATGATTTCGGTCTGGGCAAACACCGGGGTGCTGACAAACGCGGCAAGGGCCAGCGGAGCAAGCAAGGCAAAGCGCAATGTGGCCAGGGGTCTCATGGCAACTCCTTCATGCAACGGGCGAAAGTGCCGGTCGCTGATGGGTTGAACGGGGCGTGTCGAAAAATCCGTCGCAGGACGCGCAGATTATTTACGCAGGCAGTATTGCCCAAGGGATGAAGGCGCTTGATGAAAGGTTTGCAAGCTTCGCGACGGATTTACGCAGGTGGCAACGTTGAAGGATTAACGCTGATCAACCCAAGAGGAAACACCATGTCCCGCCGACTTTATATGCTGGTTGCCGCACTGCTGATTGCCAGCCTCAGCGGCTGCGTGATCGTGCCGGAACACCGCCATTGCTGCTGGCGCTATTACGGCGCGCTCGATACGCCGACCCACAGCGTCAACGGCTAGCCGACTGCCGCAAAACCCCGGCGCCCGGCCTTGATTTCGGTGCGCAACTCGCCAATCAGGTTTGAGATGGAACGGATGCTGTCCAAACCTTCGGGGGACACGCCGGTCAGCAGCAGGTCGACCCGGCCGGACACTGGCTCGAAGATATTGATGCGCAACGAGCCGTCGCTGTTGAGCGTGCAATCGCACGCCAGCGGCAGGAAACCCGAGGCCATGATGCGGTTGAGATCAGCGATTGAAATCATGACAAGTTCCCATCCCTGAGCCTCACCCGGTAGTTGTGATGGAGACAGATTAGATGAGGTTCTACCGGGCATGGAAGCATTAATGCAAAAGTGTTAGCCATGCCTCATTTCGCTCCGAAAGCGCCGAATCACTGACGCCAGAAAACCCGCTGTTCGACCTCTCGTCTGCTGCTCTGGCGAGCGCTTGACTCGAAGCGTCGATCACAAGACGCTCTTGGCTTTTCGCCATCATCTGAGCCAAACCACCATGAGCATCGACCCTCCGAGCCAGCCCGACAGCGATGTGTACAAGACCTTGCTGGAGTCGACCAAGGCCATCCCTTGGCGTATCGATTGGCAGAGCATGACCTTCAGCTACATCGGCCCGCAGATCGAGGCATTGCTGGGCTGGACCCCGCAGAGTTGGGTGAGCGTGGACGACTGGGTCGAGCGCATGCACCCGGACGATCGGGAATACGTGGTGAATTTCTGCGTGTCGCAATCGCGCGCCGGGGTGGACCACGAAGCGGACTACCGCGCGCTGACCGTGAATGGCGACTACGTATGGATTCGCGATGTGGTGCATGTGGTGCGCAAGGACGACGAGGTCGAGGCGCTGATCGGGTTCATGTTCGATATCAGCGAGCGCAAGAAGACCGAAGAACACCTGGTGCGCCTGCAAAAACAACTTGAGGAATATTCCTACCAGGACGGCCTGACCGGCATCGCCAACCGGCGCATGTTCGACACCGTGCTGGAGCGCGAATGGGCCAGCGCCCAGCGCAGCCAATTGCCCCTTTCGCTGATCATTCTGGACATCGATTTTTTCAAGCAGTACAACGACCATTACGGCCATATCAAGGGCGATGAATGCTTGCGCCAGGTTGCAAATACCTTGTCTCAGGCGGCCAACCGACCACGGGATTTCATTGCACGTATCGGCGGCGAAGAGTTCGTGTGGCTGCTCCCGGAAACCGACGCAGAGTCTGCCAGGCAAGTGGCGCAGCGCTGCCTGCACCTGATCCGCCAGCAGCAGATCGAGCATGGTTTTTCGGCGGTGTCGAACCTGCTGACCCTGAGTCTGGGCGTCGGTACGCGCATCGTGAAACCCGACAGCCCGATGCTGGGGTTTGTCGAAGAGATCGACAAGTTGTTGTATCAAGCCAAACGCAATGGGCGGATGCGCGCGGAGTTCGCTGACGGTGAAGTGTGACGCGAAGGTCAAATCGCAGGCAAAAAAAATCCCAAGTAGCTGATGGAAACTTGGGATTTAAAAATGCATAAACCGTGGGAGGTGAACGCCCGGCTATAGTAACGATTGTAAAAACCTGTAACAAGATTATTTTAATCCTTTCGTCGGATTAAAATCGCTGTAAGTCATTCAATAACCACACATTTTTTAAGGTAGCGCGGTCTATGCGTGCCACTTTTTGGTGCAACTACCGACACTATTTCCACTTATAAAAAAGGGTTATTGGATTAAAGCGGCGTCGCACTATTGGATATACGTCCATTCAATTGCTTACACGCTTCGTGTATTTCAAGGCTATTGGGAAGTACCGAGCGCCTTACACTTTCTACCTGCCTGCACAATGCCAGGCGTTCGTTGGCGGCTTCCCGCTCGCGGTCAATCTCGGCGTTGAGCCGCACAAAATAGAACCCCAGCAACACCGCAGCACAGAGCACGCCGAGCACGAAGTAGCGAAAGCTGTTGGACGACGGCGGCTCGGGTGGGTTCATGACGTTATTGCGCCCTGCTCTTCTCGTAACGCACATCATCGCCTTCCACCGGGCCGACCACGCTCCAACCCAGCCGCTGATAAAACCCGTTGGCACGAATTCCGTCACGGCCGTCGGTAATCAAGAACAACCGATCATGGTGTTCAAACAGTGCGGCCTCGGCCACCGCCATCAGTTGACGGCCCAGGCCCAGGTTCTCGAAATCCGGCCGCACGAACATCGCGAATACCTCGCCTTCGGCCAGGTCGACCATGGCAAAAGCGGCAGGCTGACCCTCCGCCTCGGCGATCCAAACGCAGGGCGCTGCGCGGATGCTGTCAGCCAATACCTGGGGCGTTATGCCCAGGTCGGCCATTTGCTCGACACTCAAATGGTTTTGCACCACCGAGGTGCGAATGGCGAAGAGCGTGTCGACATCGTCCTGCGTCGCCAGGCGGATGAGCGTTTGCATACTGGCCTCCCTAGTAGAGGGCGCAATTGTATGCAAATAGAAACACAGTGAATGTCGTGGATTTGTAAAACTCCCTACAGCGCTTCGCTTTGCTGCTGGCGACGGAACTGCCCCGGCGCCACCCCATGGGCCTTGCGGAAACACCGGGAAAAATATGCCTCGTCGGTGAAACCGCAGCGGTGCGCGATCACGCCAATCATTTGCGCACTGTTGAGCAACAAGGTGCGCGCCATCTGCATGCGCCGGTCGAGCACCAGTTGCGAGAAGGGTTTGCCGGTTTCCTTGCGTAACAGGTGAGTGAGGTAGTTGGGCGACAGGAACGCCGCCGCCGCTGCATCCGTGAGGTTGAGGGTCGGTTCATGCAAGTGCTCGCGGATATAGCCCTGCACCCGTGCCAACGCATCCTTGCGCCCGCGCCGCGTGGCATTGTTGGCGGCGAAAGCCTGCAAGGGCTCGGCGTACTGCTCACAGACCAGGCCGATCAGTTGAAACAGGTAGCCCTTGAGGCGTTCGCGGGCGCCGAAGGTGCGGTGGGCATCGAGTTCGCGCATGTGGGCAAGCCAGGTTTGCACCTGCTCGAACGCCGCGTCTTCGAGAATGAAGTCCAACTGCTCCTGGAAGCGAAACGGCGACAGCTCCGGCGCCTGGCCGATGGGAATGTCTTCCAGGTCCAGGGGATCGCAGGTGAGCTGCGGTAGGAAAAACGCCTGGCTGAAGTTGATCAGCATGAATTCGCCATCTTCGGGATGGGGAATCACATGCAAGCGATGGGGCAGGATGAACGCCAGGGCCTTGCGCGGAAACGGCCGCACCGCGCCGCCGATATGCTGCACGGTGTCACCGCCGAGGTTGATCTGGATCTGGAAATACTCATGGCGATGGGGGTTGGTCAGCGCCGCTCGCCCGCGTTTGTCGCGGATGTAGAAGTCGGGGCGGTCGCTGCGCTGTTCCATGCCGTAAGTGGTGACGCGGGTGCCTGGCATAACGGTCTCTCGGGTGGCCTGGGCACCACTGTAGCCTCAACCCTGGCTGAGGGTGAAACGCAACTCGCCGATGCCGTCGATGCCAGCACTGATCTCGTCGCCCGGTTGTAACGCACCGACGCCTGCGGGCGTACCGGTGAAGATCAGGTCGCCGGCTTTGAGCGCGACCGACTTCGACGCATGGCTGATCACTTCACTGACGGACCAGATCTGGTCGGCCAGGTCGCCCACCTGGCGCTGTTCACCGTTCACTTTGAGCCAGATCTTGCCGCTGGACGGATGCCCGACCACGCTCACCGGTTGCAGCGCAGTCGTCGGTGCGGACGCATCGAAAGCCTTGGCCCAATCCCACGGGCGTGACAGCTTTTTCGCCTGGGCCTGCAGGTCGCGGCGGGTCAGGTCGATGCCGACGCCATACCCCCAGATGTGGGAAAACGCCTGTTCCGGGCTGATGTCCACCCCGCCCTTGCCGATGGCTACCACCAGCTCCACTTCGTGGTGCAGGTCGGCGGTCAGCGGCGGATAGGCGATCACGCCTTCGGCCGGCACCACGGCATCCGCCGGCTTCATGAAGAAGAATGGCGGCTCGCGGTCAGGGTCATGCCCCATCTCACGAGCGTGTTCGCTGTAGTTGCGACCCACACAGAACACCCGGCGTAGCGGGAAGCGTGCTTCGCTGCCCTGCACGGCCAGGGAGGGGGTTGGCGTAGGTGTGAATACATAGTCAGTCATGGCTTGGGCCTCTTCGGTTACCTGGCGCCAGTATGGCGAGTGGCGCCGGGGCGAAGTTGGACAGGTCTACGCAGATTTTGCACTGGACGGTGCTTCAGAAGGTCGATCCAACAGGCGATACAACGGCAGGCACGCCGCCTGGATCAGCAACATGCGGATCACCTGCATCGCCGTCACCAGGGTCACGGCCAGACCCAGGGCCTCGGCGGTGAGGCTCATTTCCGGCGCGCTGCCGGGCATCATGCCCAGGGCCAGCGACAGCCACGGCATGCCCAACCCGGCACCCAGCGCCCAAGCGGCCAATGCGCTGGCAATCACCGAACCGATCAATAGCAGCAGCACTTTGCCCAGCAGGCCCGGCGCGCGGCGGAAGAAACTGCGGTCAAACGCGACGCCCAATGCGCAGCCAATCAGCAACTGGCCGCTGCCGCTGAGCCAACCCGGCATGCTCATCGACAGGTGATTGCAGCCCACCCCCACCGCGCAAATCAGGAACGGCCCGAAGGTCCAGGGGTTAGGCAACTTGCACTGCTTGAAACCCAAGGCCGCCAGCCAGCCCACGGCGAGGATGAAGATCAGCCAGGGCCAGATCACCGGCAATGGCGCATGCGCAGCGACGGGGGGCATGCCGAAAGTGGCGACAGCCGGCACCGTCAAAAGAATCAGCAATAATCGGATGCTATGGGCGGCGGCGATAAAGCTGGTGTCCGCCTGGCGTTGGCGGCCCAGGTGCACCATCTCGCTGGAGTTGGCCGGCATCAAGGCGAAGAACGCCGTGCCGAACGGCACGCCCCAGCGATGCAGGATCAGCACCGAACACAGCGCCAGTACCAGCGTCAGCAACACCGCCGTGACGATCAGCCCGAGATGAGCCGCCACTTGCTGCATCACCGGCAGCGTGAAATGACAGCCGATGGCAACCGCCACGATGAGTTGCCCGGCTTGGCGGCCATGGGGAATTTCCGGCACCAGGCTGCCAGCGCAACGGGTCAGCATCACGGCGACCAGCGAACCGATCACCCAGGGCAACGGCCACCCCGCCCAACTGGCAAGGCTGCCGCCCAGCGCGCCGATAATCAGTGTGAAGAGCCAATGGTTGGGCATGGTGGGGTACTCGGCATGGAGAAGAATGCCGACAGGCTATAGACTTGCCTTCATCACAGAAAATATCCATTTGTGAAGCAAGTCATCACTCTTTGTTATGCGAGCCGTCATGAACCTGAAAGCGCTGGAGTACTGCGTCGAGATCGCCCGTCAAGGCAGCTTCACCAAAGCCGCCCAGGCGTTGCACGTGGCACAGCCGGCGCTGAGCATGGCGGTGAGCCGGTTGGAGGATGAGTTGGGCGTGGCCCTGTTCAACCGCGCAACGCGGCAGATCAGCGTGACTGCCGAAGGCCAGCTGTTCCTGGCACGCGCCGAGGCGTGCCTTGAAGGCTTGGCCGGTGCCCGCCGTGAATTGCAGGACCTGACCCAACTGCACAGCGGCGAAATCCGCGTGGGCGTACCGCCCATGTACGGCATCCGCCATATTCCCGACCTGCTGATGCAATTTCGCGCCCAGTACCCCGGCATTGCCATGCATGTGGTGGAAGGCAGCGCCGATGACATCAGCGAACGCCTGGCCACGCGGGACATCGATGTGGCGTTGTTGGAGTCGCGGCGGGTTGATCCGGCGTGGGAGTCGGTGCTGCTCGGCAGCGATGAGATGGTGTTGTGCATGGCCGAAGATCACCCGCTGGCGGGCCTCTCGTCCATCTCGGCGCAGCGGCTGCAACACGAACCGATGCTGGTGTTCGACAACACTTTCCTGCAGCGCCATCTGCTGGACGCCTTTTGCAGCAACGCCCGCGTGCGTTTCAACATCGCCCTGGAAAGCAACTTCGTGCCGTTGGTGATTACCGCCACGCGCAACGGCATGGGCGTGTCCACCTTGCTGCGATCGGTGCAGGAGCAAGAACCAGGGTTGGCCGGCGTTTCATTCGAGCCGGCGCAATTCATGCACTTCAACCTGTGCTGGCGCGCCAGCGAATACCTGTCCCAGGCCAATCGGCGGTTTATTGAGACGGCGAAGGTGTATTTCCAGGAAGACGCCAGCTCGCCGCTGTCACGTTAAGCCCTTATTTGCGTGCGACTTTGTAGCGCACGCAATCCTGATAGAAGCCCTGGCGGATCGCCTCGGGCTTGAGCCGTGAACGGCTGTCGTAGGTCTGTTCGGTAATGCCCATAGCCATCATGCGCATCCATGATTTGCTGAACTTCATGCTTTGGATCTTCTGCCGCGCCGCGTACAACGACACGCCCGACAGCTTGAGTTCCTGGGCCCTGGCGGCGGTGCCGGCGCCCCAACTGCACATGTACTTGTCACCCTCGCGCAGCTCCCGCGCCTGCACGGCAGCCGCGCCGCCGGCCAGGGAGCAGGCGATCAGCATGATTCCAACAGAGCGCATTTGCATCCTCACCTAACCACCTGAAAATAAAAGCGATTCTGGCGAGGATTTTGTTACAAAGGGGCCATTAAATTGCCTTATTGCGCAAGGTTTCAGTTAGCCGCAGCCGGCGTGGTGCGGAAGGTGATGCCCAGGCGGTTGAATGCGTTCATCAAGGCAATGCCGTAAGTCAGGTCGGCCAGCTCCTTGGCGCTGAACTCGGCGGCGGCCGCTGCGTACTCTGCGTCCGAGACGTCGCTGTGGGTGACCGCTTCAGCGAAAGCCAGGGCGATACGTTCGCGGGCGGTGAACACATCCCGTGCGTCGCGCCACACCGGCACCAGCACCAGCTTGTCCACGGCCAAGCCTTGCTTGAGCAGGTCACGCGAGTGCATGTCGATGCAGAAGGCGCAGCCGTTGATCTGCGAGACGCGCAGGTAAACCAGGTCGATCAGCGCCTTGGGCAAGCCGCTGTTCTGCAGGTAGACATAGACGCCACCGAAAGCCTTGTAGCCTTCCGGGGATGCTTGGGTGTAATCGAGGCGAGTGGTCATGATAAATCCTGATGACGTTGAGTGAAGGCACCATGTTGCAGCGCCATGGCTCACCTCTGAAGAGCCAAGAATGGGCCCGGTGACCGGACCATGATGGTCTAGTCAAATGTTGCAGTTATGGTCCTTGGGTACAGGTCATGCAGCCGCTACAGTTAAGGCAGCCGCGACCAGGAAATCTCCCCCCATGCACACGTTGCCCCCTTTGGACCCTACCTCGGCCGAGCCGATCTACCGTCAGCTTTACTGGCGTTTTCGCAGTGCCATCGCCGAAGGCCTGCTCAAGCCCGGCGAGCGTGTCCCGGCGGCGCGGGCGCTGGCCAAGGAGTTGGGGCTCGCGCGCGGTACCATCGACAGCACTTATGCATTGCTGACCGCCGAGGGTTACCTTGAACCTCGCGGCCAGGCAGGCACGGTGGTGGCGCACGGCATCGAGAGCGCCCAACCTACGCCCGTGGTCATCACGCCCTACAACGCGGTGCGACAGCAGTCACAGGTGCGCCCCTTCCAGATGGGCCTGCCGGCGCTGGACGCCTTCCCACGCAAGATCTGGTCGAAAATCGCCGCCCGCTGCGTGCGCGCCACACAACTGGCGGACATGTCCAACCCGCCGGTCTACGGCCTGCCTTCGCTGCGCACCGCTATCGCCAGTTACTTGCAGGTGGCGCGGGGGATCCACTGCGCGCCGGAGCAGATCTTCGTCACGTCGGGCTACCGCAACACGCTGAGCCTGGTCACCCATGCGTTGCTCTCACCCGGCGACGCGGTGCTGGTCGAAGACCCTGGTTATCTGCCCACACGACCACTGCTGGACCACTTGCAGATCAAGTCCATCCCCGTGCCTGTGGATCAGGACGGCCTCTGCGTACAGCACCTCAGCGCCGCCCGCGCCGTGGTCGTCACCCCGGCCCATCAAAGCCCGCTGTGTGTGTCGCTGTCGCTGCCGCGCCGCCTGGAACTGCTGGACTGGGCCCGCCGTGAACAGGCCTGGATCATCGAGGACGACTACGACGGCGAGTACCGTTACGTCAGCCGCCCATTACCTGCCCTCAAGAGCCTGGACCGCGAGGGCCGGGTGCTTTACGCGGGTACCTTCAGCAAAGTGCTGTTCCCCGGCATTCGCCTGGCGTATCTCGTGGTGCCCGTTTCCCAGGTCAGTCGTTTCGAGCAGGTCAGCCAGAGCTTTCTTGGCAACTGCCCGGAACTGACCCAGGCCATCGTCGCCAGTTTTATCGCCGAAGGGCATTTCGCCCGGCATATCCAGCGCATGCGCAAGCTGTACGGCGAGCGCCGCGAAGCCACCGCCAACTGGTTGCGCAAGGTATTGGGCGCGCATATTTCCATTGATGCACAACCTGGCGGGATGCACCTGATCCTGCGGTTCAAGACCCCGCAATCGGACCGCTTGCTGGTACAGAAACTGGCAAGCGTCGGTCTCTTCGCGGAAGCCTTGAGCGAATGGAATGTCGTGCAGCACACCGTTCCCGGCCTACTGTTGGGGTTTGCCAACATCGACTCTCAGGCCAGCGCCGAAGCATTGGGCCGGCGCATCCTGGAATGCTTGGTGGCCTAGTCATCAGGTAATTTCTTGGCGCTGTTCTTGCCGGCCAACAGCCGTGAAGCTGCGACGCCCTCCCCCAGCCAGGATTTCTGATGCGCAGTCTCACGGTGTTTTGCGGCTCCAACTTCGGCACCCACCCTCGCTACAGTGAAGACGCCAAAGCCCTCGGCCGTGAAATCGCCCGGCGCGGTATTCGCCTGATCTACGGCGGCAGTGCCAAAGGCCTGATGGGCGTGATTGCCGACAGCGCGTTGGCCGAGGGTGGCGAAGTGATCGGCGTCATCACCCGATTGCTGCATGAACTCGGGCACATGCATCCAGGGCTCAGCACCTATGAAATCACCGAAGACATGCGCAGCCGCAAAGCGCGCATGAGCGAACTGGCCGATGGGTTCATCGCCCTGCCCGGTGGCCTCGGCACCTTTGAAGAATTGCTGGAAGCGATGACCTTGACGCAATTGGGCGAGCACCACAAAGGCGCGGCCTGCCTGAACACCGCACAGTTTTTCGTGCCGTTGCAGGGCCTCTTCGCGCACGGCGTGCAGGAAGGCTTCATCAAGGCCGAACACAGCCAGATGCTGATCGTCGAAGACAACCCCGGCGCCCTGCTCGATGCCCTTGGGCGGTGGCAGGCGCCGGTGGTCAACAAATGGATTGAGCCCGCTAAGCGCTAGCCCGTTTCGGCCTTGGCGATGCTGCTCCCGAATCCTTTCGCCAAGGCCTTTTTTTTACCTCACCACTGGTACGTGGCGCTTGCCTGTACGGTGCGCTGCGAGCCATACCAGCACCACGAATAGGAGTAGCAGGACGCAACATACTCTTTATTCGCCAGGTTGGTGGCATTGAGCGCCAGGCGCAGGTTGTCCTTCAGGCTGGTGATGTTCGGGATGTCGTAGTGCACCGCCGCATCGAACAGGGTGTAGCCCGGCACCTTGAGGGTGTTGGCCGTATCACCCCAGGACGAGCCGACATACCGAGCCCCCGCACCGACACCGAAGCCCTTGAGGTTGCCATCGTGGAAGGTGTAGTCGGCCCACGCCGAGGCGGTGTGACGCGGCACGCCGTAGGTGGTGGTGCCTTCGGCCGCGATGGCCGGGCCTACGCCGATGTCACTGATGGGCGCATACCGCACAGTGTTGTTGGACTTGCTGATGCGGTTGTCCAGGTAGGCGTAGGCCGCGGTGATGTCCAGGTTGTCATTGAGGCTGGCCTTGCCTTCCAGCTCAAAGCCACGGGATTGCACTTCACCGTCCTGGCTCTGGCAGCGTCCGGAGCCGCACAGATGAGTCGGGTCCGGATCGGTGGTCAGCACGTTGGTCTGGCGCAGGTCGAAGATCGCTGCCGTGATAAAGCTGTTGCTGCCTGGCGGCTGGTATTTGATGCCGATTTCGTACTGCTTGCCTTCGGTCGGCTTGAACACCGAACCGCCGTAGCCGGTGCCCGACTGCGGGTTGAACGACTCGGCGTAGCTGGCATAGGGTGCCAGGCCATTATCAAACAGATAGACCAGGCCGATACGGCCGGTAAACGCCTTGCTGTCCAGGGACGACTCGGATTTGGCGCCGGTGCGAATCGTCTTGGTGCTGCTGTCGGTGCTGGCCCAGTCATAGCGCCCGCCCAGCAACAGGACCCATTTGTCCCATTTCATCTGCTCTTGCAGGTACACGCCGGTCTGCTCGCTGCGCGAGGTGCCGTCGGTGGTGTAGGCCGGCACCGGAACGGCCGCGCCGTAGACCGGATTGAAAATATCCTGGGTCGGGCCGGCGGTGTACACGCCCGAGCCGGACAGGGTGTCGGTGCTGGTGTTCTGGTAGTCGAGCCCCATCAGCAAGGTGTGCTGCAACGGGCCGGTATCGAATTTGGCCTGCACCTGGTTGTCGAGGGTGTAGGCATCCAGGTCGACATCGCTGGCGATGGTCGAGCGGCGGATGGTGCGATAGTCCGTCATCAGGTAGTTGCTGTAGAGGCTGCGGTACTGGCCTTCGCTGCGCAGGTAACGCGCATTCTGGCGCACGGTCCACACGTCATCGAAGTGATGCTCGAATGCCCAGCCGATGCTGTAGTACTCGCGGTCACTTTTCTCGAAATTCTTTTCACCGTCGTAGAAATCCACATCGATGCTGCGCCCGGTCGGGCTGTGCAGCACCGAGCCCCAGGCCGGTACCGAACCGTAGGACGCGCCTTTGGGGTCCTTCTGGAAATGCCCGAGCAGGGTCAGCGAGGTCGCGTCGTCCGGGCGCCAGGTGAAGGCGCTGGATAGCGACTGGCGGCGCGTCTGGGTGTGTTCTACCTGCCCGTCGGCATCGTCGAAAAGCCCGGCCACGCGGTAGGAATACACGCCCTGATCATCCAGTGGGCCACTCAGGTCGAAGGTCGTACGCTTCTTGTTGAAGGTGCCGTATTCCACACCCACTTCGTGAAACGGCGTGTCCAGCGGGCGTTTGCTGACCATGTTGATCACGCCGCTCGGCGTACCCTGCCCGTAAAGGACCGAGGCCGGGCCGCGCAGCACTTCGACACGTTCCAGGTCAAAAGCGTCCTTTTGCGGCAAGGCGTCACGGCTCGAGGGCATGCGCAGGCCGTCGAGGTAAGTGGCCGGTGAGAAACCCCGGATGGTCAACTGGTCCAGGCGCGATGCGGTGGCGCCACGGGTCTCCGGAATGACGGCGGCGCTGTAGCGCAGGATCTGGTTGAGGCTCTCGGCGTTTTGCGCGCGCATCTGGTCTTTGGTGACGATGGAGATCGATTGCGGCGTTTCGATCAGCGCGGTGTCGGTCTTGGTGCCCGACAAGCTACGCGTGGCCACATAGCCGGACACCGGCCCGGTCGGGCTTTCGGTCTGGTATGCGCCGCTGATGGTGGTGGCCTGCAACTCCATGGCCCCGCCGTTATCCGGGATAGCTTCCAGGCGGTAGCGGTCGGCGGAGATCTTCAAGGCCTGCAAGCCGCTACCGTCGAGCAACTGGTTCAGCGCCACATCGGTGTCGTATTGCCCGCTCAAACCCTTACTGCGCTTGCCGCGCGTCAGGCTTGCATCAAACGCCAGCACCAGGCCCGCCTGCTCGGCCAGGCTATTGAGCGCCTGGCTCAAGTCACCGGCGGGAATCGAGAAACTGCGCACGGCGCTGCTGCTCTCTTCGGCAAAGGAGGACTGGACGGTCAGCAACGGCACGGCGGCAAAAGCCATCGCCACTGACAAGGCCAGTGGGTGCAAGGGACGAGCAAGGCGCGACATGGGAAATCCTGCGTAAGGGAGGTTCTATTAACCATGACGGCCATGTCGGAAAATCGGGCAAGGATGAGAGCGATTTTTATTTAAGCTGCCGCGCTGCAATCAGTTTTGTCGCTTTTTTTTGTAGCCCTTTGGGTTGGTTTTTTGCGCTTTTTCCCCGTGTTCAGTCAGCCCTTTCTGAATTTCTCAACCGCTCGTCCCGCTGCGTTTTGCTACGGCATGCTCCGACGCCTTGCCCTTTGCCGAGACGTCACGGATGACCCACCCTTCCCGCATTGCCCTTATCGAATTTGAGCTGGATGGCTTCCATCAAAGCCTGGTGATTTATCGCCAGCAGATGGACGCGTGGTATTCGCGTGCGCTGGATTCGGTGAGCCATGGGCTGGACATGCCGTCGCTGCTGGGGATGGATCGGGTGTTGCGGGTGGGCGATTCGCAGCGATCGGTGAGCATTGCGGATGCTGACTTTTCGACCGTGGCCCAGTGCCCGGTGGGCGGCGAGCTGAAGATCGAGAGCCTGTTCGAGTCGGTGTATGACGTGCCGATTGGCAACATCCCGGTGGAGGTGATCGGGCTGGATGACGGCAGTTCCACCGTGATCATGCTGGATGAACAAGGCAAAGGCTCGCACCACTGCGCGGCGGGCGGGCGATATCAAGTGCGGGTGCAGGGGGGCGTTTCTGCTGAGCAAGTGGACGCGTTGTTTACCTCTTACGCTGGGCTGACCGGGGATCTGGAGCAGTGGCTTCGGTCTGAGTGGTCGGGTTTTAAACCGCATTGGGAGCAGTCCACCGCCAGCGCGATTGGCAGCGGCGTACTGGCGGGCAGTTGGGCGGCGATTCGTGATGTGTGGGACAGCATCAAGCTGGTGCAGGCGATTCTTGATGACCCGCTGAAGTACGTCGAACAGCTGGGCGCAGAAGCGGCCAAATTGGCGCAGCTCGCCACCGATGCGCCCAAAGTCATGGAACAGGCGATGTTGCTGGCCAGTGATGAGGCAGCACTGTTCCTGATGCTGCGCACGGCGATGATCTGGTTGGACGCATTGCCGCCCGGTGAAATGGCCGAGATGGCGGCAGGGTTTGTGGTGTCGTTGCTGATTGATCTGGTGATCGGCGTGGTGTTGACCATCGCGTTACCGGCGGCGGGTGTGGCGTATTTGAGTCTGCGGTTGGTCAAGTATGGCGGGCAGATTCTTGATGCGGCGGTGGGTTTTGTCAGGGGGCTCTTGGGGATTCTGACGAAGTTCATGCAGGCCGTGGATCGCTACAAGGCAGTCGCGGTTCGCGGGGTGGTTGGTGGGTTGAAGCAAGGCAGGCTGCAGATGCGCTGGAAGGCTCGGCAGAACGCGATGCTGAAGCAGGCGGAGCATGTGGATGATGTGCCGGCTGTTGGGAAGAATCCGGCTGGGGATGCGGCGGCGTCGTCGGACAAGACGGCCACTAACGGCTGCCCGGTGTCGATGGTCACGGGCGAGGAGCTGCTCACCCTCACCGATGGTGCGCTGGACGGAGTTCTGCCGTTTGAGTGGACCCGGTTGTATCGCACCAGCGCGGTGGAAGTGGATTGTGGGTTGGGGTTTGGTTGGAGTCACTCGCTGGCGCATCGGCTGAGTGTTTCCGGGGATTCGGTGGTGTGGATCGATCATGAGAATCGGTCGACTACCCTGCCCTTGCCTTCTGTTTCTCGGCCTGCGATTACCAACAGCTTGGCTGAAGCCGTTATTTATCTGGGTGCTTTGCCCGATGAATTGATACTCGTCCAAGCATCTCATTTCTACCACTTCTGCGACGGTGTGCTGACGGCGATCAGCGATGCGTATGACAACCGGCTGCGCATTTCCCGGGATTTTTTAGGGCGCATTGAGCGGCTGGATAACGGCGTCGGGCGCTCGTTGTTCTTGCGCTATGCGTCGGGCCGCATTGTGGGGGTGGATTACCAGATTGAGCGGGCGGTGGAC
>NZ_JBBGYS010000044.1:0-56651 GCF_037479595.1 Pseudomonas sp. MYb541
AATACCCGCCATCACCCAAATAACGGATATGTACTCCGCCTGATCCAAAATCCAGGTCGGCTGTCAGGCCGCCTTCGCAGGCAAGCCTGCTCCCACAGGGTCCGCATTACCAATCTTAGATTCTGCGCCGCCGGTTGAGCTGAGGAATGGCCGTCTGAGGAACCTCCACCCGCTCCACCTGCGTCGCCGTCTGCGCCGCCAATTGCGCCAACGTCGGATGACTGAACAACGTCCGCGCATCCACCTCCAACCCCGCCTTGCGCATCCGCGCCACCAGGTTCACCGCCAGCAACGAATGCCCACCCAACTCAAAGAAATGGTCATGCCGCCCTACCCGCGCAAGCTTCAACACCTCAGCCCAAATCCCAGCCATCAGCATCTCCACTTCCCCCACCGGCGCTTCATAAGCCCGACTCACCACCGACTCCAACCCCGGTTCCGGCAACGCCTTACGATCAAGTTTTCCCGCGGGATTGAGCGGCAATTCATCCAACTGCACAAACGCCGCCGGCACCATGTACTCCGGCAACTGCTCCAGCACATACGCGCGCAGGGCTTCCAGGCTCGGCGCCTCCACACGCACAGAGAAATAGGCGACTAATCGCTCATCCCGAATCAACACCGCCACTTCCCGCAACGCCGGATGCGCCATCAACCGTGATTCAATTTCCCCCAGCTCCAAGCGCACGCCGCGCAGTTTGACCTGGAAGTCATTACGCCCAAGGAACTCAAGGTTGCCGTCCGGCAGGTAACGCACCAGGTCGCCAGTCCGGTACAGCCGGTCGCCGTCAACAAACGGGCTGTCGATAAAACGTTCGGCGGTCATCTGCTCCAGCCCCAGGTAACCACGGGCCACGCCGACCCCGCCGATATGCAATTGGCCACTGACCCCCATGGGCGTCGGCCTGTCATGTTCGTCCAGCACATACAGACGCGTGTTGTTGATCGCCCGGCCAATCGGCAGTTGCAGCGCAGGCACCGGCGCGTCGGGCTCCAGGGTCCAGGCGCTGCTGTCCACCGTGGCTTCGGTAGGCCCGTAGACGTTATGCAGGCGCACCTTGGGCAAGCGCGCCTGCACGCCACGGGCCAGGGCTTCGGTGAGTTCGCCGCCGCCACACAGCACGTCGGTAAGGCTGGTGCACAGGGCCGACTCTTCCAGTTCAAGAAACTGCTGGAGCATGGCCGGCACGAACTTGATCACGCTGATCTGCTGCTCGCGAATCACCTGCGCCAAGTACGCTGGCTCACGGTGACCATCAGGCCGGGCGAGCACCAACCGCATGCCGTTGGTGAGCGGCCAGAACAGCTCCCACACCGAGCCGTCGAAGCTGAAGGGCGCCCGTTGCAACAGGGCGCCGCCCTCGGCGTTGGGGCACAACTGCGAGCCCCAGTGCATCAGGTTACCGAGGCCCCGATGCTCGATCATCACGCCTTTGGGCGTGCCGGTGGAGCCCGAGGTGTACATCACGTAGGCCAGGTTGGCGACGCTCAAGCCCGGCACCAACGGATTGCCGATAGGTGCCTGGCTCCAGGCGCAGTGGTCGAAGTCGATCACCGGGATCGACACATCACCCGGCAAGTCGCGGGTCGCCGCGTGCACCAGCAACGCAACCGGTTGGCTGTCGTGGAGCATGTAGGCCAGGCGCTCGCGCGGGTAGCCAGGGTCCAGCGGCACATAGGCGCCGCCGGCCTTTAGGATCGCCAGCAAGCCCACCACCAGGTCCAGCCCGCGCTCGACGCACAGCGCCACGCGGGAATCCGGTTGCACCCCGCGTTCGCGCAGGTGGAAGGCCAGTTGATTGGCGCGCTCGTTAAGCTCGCGGTAGGTCAGTTGTCGCTCGCCGGCCTGCACCGCCACGGCGTGGGGAATGTGCCGCGCGTGGGCTTCGAACAGCGCCTGCACGGTGAGGGTTTCGGGGTATGCGGTTTCAGTGGCGTTGAAGTCCACCAGCAAGGTGTTCAACTCGCGGGCGGGCAGAACCTGAATTTCACACAGTGGCGTTTGCGGTGCCTGCTCCAGCGTGTCCGCCAGGTTGACCAGCACGGTTTCGAGGTAATCCAACAAGCGCTCGGCGCCGACCTGGCGCGGGGCCTTGGCCTTGATCCGAAAGCCGCTGCCGATGTCGTCCACGGTCAGCATCAGCGGGTAACTGAGGATGTCTTCACTGCTGAGCAAGGCGATGCCCGGCACCAGGATCAGGTCACGACCGGCGTCGGTGTGGCGGTAGTTGAGCAGGCTGTTGAAGAGTGGCGATGCACTGCTGCAACGCTGGGCCAACGCCAGCGAGGCCTGCTCATGGGCGAGCAAGGCGCTGAGCCGAGCGTGGGTATCGATCAGGGCATCGGCGACGTTTTTCCCGGCCAGGCGCACTCGCAGCGGCAAGGTGTTGATGAACATGCCCAAGGCCCGGTCAGCGCCCTCGCCCGCCTGCAAACGGCCGAGCAAAACCGTGCCGAACACCACGTCATCGCGACCCGCTACGCGGCTGAGCACCTGGGCCCAGGCCAGATGGAACAGGCTGGCCGCGCTCACGCCCAACCCGCGCGCCTGGGCACGCAGGCGCTGATTGAGCCGGTCACTCGGTGCGCGTTCGGCTTCACCGGTGTGCGCCCGGTCCGCCTGGCGTTCCTGAAGCCCGAAGGCCAGTGTTGGCTCGTCGATATCACCCAGTTGCTCGCGAAAGAACGCCTCATGCCCTGCCTGACGTGCCGGCGAACGGGCTTGCGTCACCACATTGCGATACGGCACCGGCACCGGCAGTTGTGCCTGCTGGCCGAGCAAATGGGCGCGGAGTTCCTGCATCAGGATCGTGGTGGACGTGGCATCGTTGACCAGGTGATGGAAGCGCAGACGAGCGATCCAGCGTTGGTGCTGCGGTTCTTCGGCATAGTCCAGGGCCATGAGTGGCGCCTGGCGCAAATCCAGCGGTAAATAGCCCTCGCGCAACGGTTCAACACGTAACAGCGCCTCGCGCCACACCACTTGCATCGGCTGCTCCAGGGCATCCCATACCAGGCTG
The DNA here is from genome assembly GCF_037479595.1 of Pseudomonas sp. MYb541. NCBI lineage: Bacteria > Pseudomonadati > Pseudomonadota > Gammaproteobacteria > Pseudomonadales > Pseudomonadaceae > Pseudomonas > Pseudomonas sp. MYb541. The sequence continues at coordinate 3,021 of NZ_JBBGYS010000044.1, forward strand.
GTGCGCAGGATATCGTGGCGATTGATCACCTGTTGCAGGGCCTGGGCAAACGCGTCCAACTGCTCGCGCCGGGCAAAACTGAACAGCGCTTGTTGCTGGTACGGATCGCGCTCGTCGGTGATGTGGTGGTAGAGCAAGCCCTCCTGCAACGGCGCCAGCGGGTAGACGTCCTGCACGTTGGCAGCGCCGCCAGGAATGCTCGCGACGATGCGCGCCAGGCTCGCAGGATCCAGTTCGGCCAGGTGAGGTTCGTCCACCTCGCCGTATTCACTGGCCGCCGCCAAGGCCGCCAGGGTCGGCTGGCCGAACAGCACCTGCACATCGGCACGCAGCCCGACCTGGCGCATGCGCTGCACCAATTGCACGGCCAGCAACGAATGCCCGCCGAGTTCGAAAAAGTGGTCGTGACGCCCGATCTGTTGCACCTGCAACAGCTCGGCCCAGAGTTGCGCCAACAGGGATTCCACCCCGGCGTGCGGGGCTTCATACAGGCGCGTGACGAAGGCATCCTGGGTCGGCACCGGCAACGCCTTGCGGTCGAGTTTGCCGTTGGCGGTCAGGGGCAGCGCGTCCAGTTGCGTGTAGGCGGCGGGCAGCATGTAATCGGGCAGCGAGGCCTGCAGGTGGGTGCGCAGGGCTTCGATCTGCACCGCTTCGCGGGGGACGAACCAGGCGAGCAATTGCCCATCGCGTGACTGCACCACCGCCTCCTGCACGTGCGGATGAGTGGCCAGGGCGGATTCGATTTCGCCCAGTTCAATGCGCATGCCACGGATTTTCACTTGATCGTCGTTGCGCCCCAGGTATTCAAGGTTACCCTCCGGCAGCCAGCGCGCGAGGTCGCCGGTGCGGTACATGCGGCCTTCGATAAACGGGTCGTCGAGGAAGCGTTCGGCACTGAGCTCGGGACGGTTGAGGTAGCCCCGTGCGACACCTTTGCCACCGACGTACAACTCCCCCGGTACACCGATGGGCACCGGGCGTTGCTGTTCATCCAGCAAATACACTGTCGCATTGGCGATGGGCGCGCCGATGTGCAACGGCTGGCCCACTTCCATGGGACCGGAGGTGGCGACCACCGTGGCTTCGGTGGGGCCGTAGTTGTTGATCACCGCAAAGGACTGCGCCTGGGTAAAAGACCGCAAACGGTCGCCGCCGATCAGCAGGGTGCGCAGGGTCGGGTGGTGCAGGCCTTGGCTGAAAGCGTACTCGGCCACGGGCGTCGGCAGGAAGCCTACTTGCAGCGGCTGCGCTCGCCACCAGCTGAGCAGCGCGTCGATATCTTCGGCGCCGTCATGAGCCGGCGGCAGGTGCACGGTGGCGCCCACGCACAGCGCAGGCCAGATTTCCCAGGCCATCGCGTCAAACCCGAAGCCGGCGACACTGGCGGTGTGGCTGCCGGCGTGGAGGTCAAAGGCCTGGCAATGCCAGTCCACCAGGTTCGAGACGGTGTGATGCTCGACCATCACGCCCTTGGGCAGGCCGGTGGAGCCTGAGGTGTAGATCACATAGGCGAGGTGGGCGGCGCTGACCGGCACGCGGGGGTTGGTGCCCAGGTGGAAGGTCGGGCGATCCAGCTGGATCACTGGCACCTCCAGCGCAGGCAAACGCGGCAGCAGATCGTGCTGGGTGAGCACCACCACCGGATCGCTGTCTTGCAGCAAATAGCTCAGGCGCTCGGCGGGATGGGCCGGGTCTACGGGTACGTAGCAGGCGCCGGATTTCAGGGTCGCCAGCAACCCCACCAGCGTCTCCAACCCGCGCCGCGCCAGGATCACCACGCGGTCGTCCGGCTGTACACCACGCTCCAGCAGTTGATGGGCCAGCGCATTGGCCTGCTGGTTGAGCTGGGCGTAGCTCAACTGCCGGCCTTGGTACACCGCCGCCACGGCGTCCGGCGTGCGTGCGGCCTGGGCTTCGACGCGGCCGTGCAGGGTTTGCAGGGGCGCGTTGGCCTGGGTGGTGTTGGCCTGGGCGGTGGCGTTCCAGAGTTGCAGCTGGGCCTGTTCGGCGGGCGTCACCAGGGAGAAGTCACTGATCTTCAGCGCGACGTCCTCCAACCCTTGCTCCAGCAGCCAGGTAAAGCGCTGCGCCAAGGCGAGTACTTCATCGTGCTGGAAGTACGCTTCGTTGTAGACGCAATGCAGGCACGCGGTGTCCTGGTAACGGTTGCTGCGCAGGTGGATCGCCAGCGGCAACGGCTCATGATGGTTGGACACCTTGACCGCACGGGCCTCAGTGGTGCCGTAGCGCAGTTCATGATCGTCCTGTTCGAAGGACACCGACAGGTCGAACAACTGACCGCGATCAGTGCGGCGCAAGCCCAGCTCACGGTTCATCTCGCTCAGGGGAAAACGCTGGTGGCGGAAGTCCTGCTTCAGTTGGTCGCGAACCCCACGGACTAAAGCGCTGAACGGCAACTGCTCATCGAACTGCAAACGCACGGCGCTGACCTGGGTGAACAGCCCGACGGTGGAACGAAAACGCGCATTGGAGCGGTTAAGAATCGGCAGCCCCACCACCCATTCCGGGCGCTGGGCGGTGCGGGTGAAATACACATACATCGCCGCCAGCAGTACATGAAATGCCGAGGACTGGTAACGGTTCGCCACTTGTTCCATGCGGTTGAGCAGCGCCACCGGAAACGCTTGGGCCAGGGTATTGCTGGACGCCTTGGCATTATTGCGCGGCGTCAGCAATGGTTCCGGCAGCACCTGGTATTTGCCCAGCCAATACCCACGGTCGCGGGCATAGCGGGCCGAGGCGTGATAGCGCTCATCCGCGTCAATAAAGTCGATGTAGGACGGCGCAAGGAGCTCCGGTTGCCGAGCTTGTTGCAGGTCGGTGTACAGCCGGGCCAGGGATTGCAGCATCTGGCCGAAGCCCCAGCCGTCGAGGATCAGGTGGTGGGCCTGGGTGCCGAGGCGGTAGTGGTCGTCGTCGAGCTTGACCAGAAAGAAGCGAAACAGCGGCGCGCCCTGCAGGGTGAATGGCCAGGCCATTTGCGCCTGCATCAGCGCCTGGCTGGCGGCCTTTGGATCAGGCTCGCCAGAAACATCATGCAGGGCCATGTCGACAGGCAACGTGGTAGCGAAGGTCTGCCGAGGCAAACCGTTGGCGTCGGTGTGCAGTTGCGTGCGTAACGCATCGTGCTTGAGCACCAGCAACTCGATGGCGCGCTGCATCAGGTCTTGCGCGATGGGGCCGGCAAAATCCACATAGCCGCCGATGTTGTACAGCGGCGAATCGCCCACGCGCAGTTGGTCGAGCCAGATGTCCTGTTGGGCGGCGGTGAGGGGGAAGCTGGAGGAATGCTTCATAAGATCCTTCTCATGGGGTTCAGGCACTGGCCGCGCAGGGAGGCCCATTACGACGAATAGGCCGGATTGGAGCATGAGGGATCGAGGCTGTCTGACACCCTAAACCCGGACATCCAAATGGATAGATTGAGCTTGGCTGAAGGTTCACTGCTGAAACGATTAAAGCCGTGTAGGAAATTGGCTACACCTGACCGCTGTAAGTATTCATTGATAGTTTTTAAAAATAATTATTTTTAGTTATTTATCAAATAGTTAAATAAAAATAAAAGTCTCTTCTGATTTATTTTGGCCGGAATTGCCTCTCAGAAACGTCGAATTAATGACGTGGTTTTTATGGCAGGTTGTGTCCCTCGTTTCCGCTACATACGTAGGACGAATCCCCTGGCTAAATACAATCTCGACTACCGACTCTGGTGTGTGAGCAACGGATCGCCCCCGCAGTGGCCCAGAGAGTTTGTTGAAGGTTTTCGATTTCAAGGATGAGATGGCTATGAGTTTGACCAGCAGTATTGCCAACCCGCAAAGCCCGAATTTCTATGCCGAAATGGGCGAGTTAATTGCCAGTAGTGGCCAAACGGATTTCGCCGCACACATGCTGCACCTGGTGGACAAGTGGGTGCCGATCCACCTGGTGGACCTCAGCGAATGGACCCTCGACGAGCTGCGCGACCGCGTACTCGATATCAAGCTGCTTGGCAGCGCCGGCCAGACCCAGGACCTCCCGCCGCTGGTGTTGAACTCCATGGACGACCACCCGTTGCTGCGGGAAATGCTTGGCATGCAGGACCCGCTGTTGGTCCAGTTGAAGGCCAAGGCCAAGAGCGTGTTCCCGCGAGGCACCTCACACCAGTGCAACCTGGTGTCGCGCCAGGGCAACCGGCGCTGCGTGATTTCGTTTTATCGCCCACCTAACCATCGCGGGTTTTCCCTGGCCGAGTTGTCGTTTCTCAAGTGCCTGTCGGACACCCTGCTGCCACTGATCGAATGCCACGCCCAGAGCCTGCGCCAGGCGCCCCATCCCGAGGCCGAACCGGCCCACACTTTGCTGGAGCAATCCCAATTGCAGCGTGAGTTCTACAAGCGCTTGTCCCTCGGTGAAATCACTCTGTCGGCACGCGAACAAGAGGTGTGCCTGGGCCTGCTGACCGGTGGCACCGTGCCGCAGATGGCGGAAAAACTCAGCGTGAAGAACAGCTCCATCGAAACCTACCTCAAGCGCGCCGCCGCCAAGTTGGGCGTGAGTGGCCGACATGGCCTGGCCAAATGGATGGTTGGCGCCTGATGAATAAATTGAGCGCATTCGCGATGGCAGGGCTGCTTGGCGGCTGCTCGTTGATACCGGATTATCACCGGCCTGAGGCGCCCGTGCCGGCGCAGTATCCCCAGGAAGGGGTGTACGCGCTGGCGCAATCCGGCACGTCGGACTGGCGGCAGTTGTTTCATGACCCGGCGTTGCAACGGTTGATTGGCGAGGCCTTGGTCAACAACCGCGACCTGCGGGTGGCGGCGCTGAACGTCGAGGCGTTCCAGGCGCAATACCGCATCCAGCGTGCGGACCTGTTTCCGGCCGTTTCTGCCACCGGGGCCGGGCAACGTCGGCGTTTGCCGGGGGATGTGACCGGCACGGGCAAATCTGCCATTACGTCGAGCTATTCCGCGACCCTGGGCATCAGCGCCTATGAACTGGATCTGTTCGGCCGCATCCGCAGTCTCAGCGAACAGGCGATGCTCACCTACCTCGGCACCGAAGAGGCCCGGCGCAGCGCGCAGTTGAGCCTGGTGGCCAACGTCGCCAATGCCTACCTGACCTGGCGCGCCGACCAGGAACTACTGGCCCTGGCCCGACAAACGCTGGTGGCCAACGAGCACAGCCTGCGCCTCACCAGCCGCAGTAAAACCGCCGGCAAGGCGTCGGCACTGGATGTGGTGCAAGCCAGTACCAGCGTCGAAAGCACCCGCGCCAGCGTGGCCCGTTATGAGCGCCAGGTCGCCCAGGACCTCAACAGCCTGGCTCTATTGGTGGGTGGCCCGGTGGACGAACAACTGCCGTCGCGCCCACTGGCAGATGACTTAGTCGCAAGGGTGCCGGCCGGCCTGCCTTCGGACCTGCTGCAACGCCGTCCGGATATCCTCCAGGCCGAGTACCAACTGCGCGCCGCCAATGCCAATATCGGCGCCGCACGCGCTGCGTTTTTCCCTTCCGTGAGCCTCACCGCCAATGCGGGCAGCACCAGTACAGAGCTGTCGGGACTGTTCAAGGGCGGCTCCGGCAGTTGGACGTTCCAGCCGCAGATCAACCTGCCGATCTTCAACGCCGGCAGCCTGCGCGCCAGCCTCGACTACGCCAAGCTGCAAAAGGACATCACGGTGGCGCAGTACGAAAAATCCATCCAGACCGCCTTCCAGGAAGTCGCCGATGGCCTCGCGGCCCGGCAGACCTATACCGACCAGCTGGAGGCACAACGGGATTTCGTCGCGGCCAACCAGCAGTATTACAACCTGGCCGAACACCGCTACCGCAGCGGCGTGGACAGCAACCTCACCTTCCTGGATGCGCAACGTACGCTGTTCAGCTCGCAACAGGCGCTGATCGTCGACCGCCTGGCGCAGTTGGTGGCCGAGGTGAAGTTGTACACGGCGCTGGGCGGTGCGTGGCAGGTCAGCGCAAGCCCGACTGCCGCAGCCGATACTCCCCCGGCGTCACCTGCGCATACCGAAGGAAAAACCGGCTGAAATACGCCGGGTCCTTGAAGCCGAGCTGGTAGCAGATTTCATTGGCGGAACTGCCGGTGAACAGCAGCAGGCGCTTGGCTTCCTGCATCACGCGCTCAAGAATCAGGCGCTTGGACGGCAGGTCGGCCAGGCGCCGGCATACCTCATTCAGGCGTGCCTCGGTCACGCCAATCCCCTCGGCATAGCGCGCCAGCGGCCAGTGTTCCAAGTAGTGCGCCTCGATCAACTCGTTGAAGCGATGGAAGATGCGCAGGTCTTCGTGGCGGGTCGGGCGCGCGGGTAACGAGTGGGCGCACAGCCGCAGCAGGCGAATCATGATCAGCCGCGTCAGGCTATCCAGTGCCGCCGCGCGCCCTGCCCGCTCGGCGTTGATCTCATCGTTCAACTCTTCGAACAATCGATCCAGGCCTTGATCACCCGCCGTCAGCGCCACGCAGGCGGCGCCGGACGCCAGGCTGGGGTCGGCGTCGATCAATCCCCACACCAACTGCTGACGCACGGTCAGCACATGCCCATCGGCATCCGCCTCGGTGACAAAGGCGTGGGGCACCGTGGGCGGCGTGAGGAAGAACATCGGCCCGGACTCCAGGTACTGACGATCATCCAAGTACACCCGCACCGCGCCGCTTTTCACGTAATGCACCTGGAAAAACCGGTCATGCCGATGCACGGGCATGTTGCGCCCGAAAAAGCCCGCCAGGTTGCCGAGCTTGTCGTAGTGCACCTCGGCATCGCTGTAACGCTGGTCGTAGACCTGCCCGATATTGATATTGGGAATCGGCTGCACGCTGCCCCCTTGTTGTTATTTGAATGCCAGGGATTTTGCCACGCTTGACGGTAGTTAACATATTAATTATAACGTTAACAACTTAACGAACTGCCTATGCAGCAGTCGCCACCGTCAGGAGAAACGCATGAGCCGTACCCTGCATGATGTTGCCAGCGGCACCCTGTTCGGCGTTGCGCTGAACTACCAGGGCCTGCTGGACCAGCATCTCACCGCCTTCCAGCAAGCGCCCTACCAGAAGCCGCCGACCAAGCCGGTGCTGTTTATCAAGACCCCGAATACGCGCAATCAGCACGATGCGGTGGTGCTTCACCCACAGGGCGAACGCCTGCAACCCGGCCCGGCATTGGGCGTGGTGATCGGCCAGCGCGCCAGCCGCGTCAGCCTGGACAATGCCATGGCCCACGTGGCCGGTTATGCGGTGGTCAACGAGTTCAGCCTGCCGGAAGACAGCTACTACCGCCCCGCCGTCAAAGCCAAATGCCGCGATGGGTTCTGCGCGCTGGGGCCGGCGTTCGTGCCACGGGACCAGGTGGGCAACCCCAACCAACTGAGCCTCAAGCTGTGGGTCAACGGCGAACTGCGCCAGGAAAACTCCACCGCGAACTGGGTGCGGGACATCCCGCAATTGATCGCAGAGATCAGCGAGTTCATGACCCTGTACCCCGGCGACGTGCTGATCACCGGCACGCCCGAAGGCCGTGTGGATGTGGTGCCGGGCGACACCGTTGAAGTAGAGATCAGTGGCGTGGGCCGCCTGACCAGCCATATCCAGGCGGAGACCCCAGCATGAAACACGCCCGCATCCGCTATGAAGATAAAATCCACGCGGTAACGGTCGAAGCCGACAATGCCGTGCGCCTGAACGACGGTCGCCTGCTCGCCGAAGATCAGGTCGAGTGGCTGCCCCCGGCCACCGGCAACATGTTCGCCCTCGGCTTGAACTACGCTGACCACGCCGCTGAACTGGCCTTCACGCCGCCGACCGAACCGCTGGCGTTCATCAAGTCCGTCGGCACCTACACCGGCCACCGCCAGGTCACCTGGCGCCCGGATAACGTCGCCTACATGCACTACGAGTGCGAGCTGGTGGCGGTCATCGGCAAGGCCGCGCGCAACGTCAAACGTGCCGACGCCCTGGACTACCTGGCCGGCTACACGGTGTGCAACGACTACGCGATCCGCGACTACCTGGAAAACTACTACCGCCCCAACCTGCGCGTGAAAAACCGCGACGCCACCACCCCGGTCGGCCCGTGGATCGTCGACGTGGCTGAAGTGCCCGACCCAGGCAACCTGACCCTGCGTACCTGGATCAACGGTGAACTGCGCCAGGAGGGCAGCACCCGCGACATGATTTTCGACATCCCCTATCTCATCGAATACCTGTCTAGCTTCATGACCTTGCAACCGGGCGACATGATCGCCACCGGCACGCCCGAGGGCCTGGCCGATGTGGTGCCTGGCGATGAAGTGGTGGTGGAAGTCGAAGGCGTGGGCCGCCTGGTCAACCGAATTGTCAGCGAGGCGGAGTTCTTCTCTGCCCGGAAAGAGGCGTAAGCAGCATGATCAAACACTGGATCAACGGCCGCGAGGTCGAAAGCAAAGACACCTTTATCAACTACAACCCGGCCACCGGCGAGGCGATTGGTGAGGTTGCCAGCGGCGGTGCCGAGGAAGTCGCGTTGGCCGTGGCGGCAGCCAAGGAAGCCTTCCCCAAGTGGGCTAATACTCCGGCCAAGGAGCGCGCACGCCTGATGCGCAAGCTCGGTGAATTGATCGAACAGAACGTGCCGCACCTGGCCGAGCTGGAAACCCTCGACACCGGCCTGCCCATCCACCAGACCAAGAACGTGTTGATCCCACGGGCTTCGCACAACTTCGACTTCTTCGCCGAAGTCTGCACGCGCATGGACGGCCACAGCTACCCGGTGGACGACCAAATGCTCAACTACACCCTCTACCAACCGGTAGGCGTGTGCGGATTGGTGTCGCCGTGGAACGTGCCGTTCATGACCGCCACTTGGAAGACCGCGCCGTGCCTGGCACTGGGTAATACGGCGGTACTGAAGATGTCGGAACTGTCGCCGCTGACCGCCAATGAACTGGGGCGCCTGGCGGTGGAAGCCGGCATCCCCAACGGCGTGCTCAATGTGATCCAGGGCTATGGCGCCACGGCCGGTGATGCGCTGGTGCGCCACCCGGACGTGCGGGCGATTTCCTTTACCGGCGGCACCGCCACCGGTAAGAAGATCATGCAGACCGCCGGCCTGAAGAAGTACTCCATGGAGCTGGGCGGCAAGTCGCCGGTGCTGATCTTCGAGGACGCCGACCTGGAGCGCGCCCTCGACGCGGCGCTGTTTACCATCTTCTCCCTGAACGGCGAGCGCTGCACCGCCGGCAGCCGGATCTTTATCCAGGAAAGCGTGTACCCGCAGTTCGTCGCCGAATTTGCAGCGCGCGCCAAACGCCTGATCGTCGGTGACCCACAGGATCCGAAGACCCAAGTCGGTTCGATGATCACCCAGGCGCATTACGACAAGGTCACCGGCTACATCAGGATTGGTCTCGAGGAAGGCGCCACCTTGCTCGCCGGCGGCCTGGAACGCCCGGCCAACCTGCCGGCGCATTTAAGCAAAGGCCAGTTCATCCAGCCGACCGTATTTGCCGATGTGAACAACAAGATGCGCATCGCCCAGGAAGAAATCTTCGGCCCGGTGGTGTGCCTGATCCCGTTCAAGGACGAAGCCGAGGCCCTGCAATTGGCCAACGACACCGAGTACGGCCTGGCCTCCTACATCTGGACCCAGGACATCGGCAAAGCCCATCGCCTGGCGCGCGGGATTGAAGCCGGCATGGTATTTATCAACAGCCAGAACGTGCGCGACCTGCGCCAGCCGTTCGGCGGGGTCAAGGGCTCCGGCACCGGGCGTGAAGGCGGCCAGTACAGCTTTGAAGTGTTTGCCGAGATCAAGAACGTGTGCATTTCCATGGGCAGCCATCACATCCCGCGTTGGGGTGTGTAGTTCGCACATGTTTGCTTTCCTGTGGGAGCCGGGCTTGCCCGCGATGCAATCGACTCGGTACACCTGAGACACCGCGTCGCCTGCATCGCGGGCAAGCCCGGCTCCCACAAGGATCTCGCTGGCCTTACAACAATAACTATTCAGGAGAATCATCATGGGCGAAGTGGTCCTGGCGGCGAAGATCTGCCACGTACCGTCGATGTACCTGTCGGAACTGCCCGGCAAGCATCACGGCTGTCGCGAAGCGGCGATTGCCGGGCATAAGGAAATCGGCCGTCGCGCCCGCGAACTGGGCGCCGACACGGCGGTAGTGTTCGACGTGCACTGGCTGGTCAACAGCGGTTACCACGTCAACTGCGGCGAGCAGTTCCAGGGCACCTACACCAGCAACGAGCTGCCACACTTCATCAAGAACATGGACTACGCCTACCCCGGTTGCCCCGAGCTGGGCGAATTGATCGCCGCCGAGGCCAACGCGGCCGGCGTGCGCAGCATGGCCCACAACATCCCGAGCCTGGAGCTGGAATACGGCACGCTGGTGCCCATGCGCTACATGCACATGGGGGTGCCGGAGGATGAGACATTCAAGGTCATTTCCATCGCCGCCTGGTGCGCCTGGCATCGCCTGGAAGACAGCTTTGCCTTTGGCGCCGCCGTGCGCCGGGCCATCGAGAAGAGCGACCGCAAGGTGCTGGTGCTGGCCTCCGGCTCACTGTCCCATCGCTTCTCGGATGACCGCCAAGCCGAAGCGAATATCCACAACTGGACCCGCGAGTTCGACAAGCAGATGGACCTGCATGTGGTGGAGATGTGGAAGCAAGGCCGCTTCAAGGAGTTCTGCGCGATGCTGCCGGACTACGCCGAACACTGCTTCGGCGAAGGCAAGATGCACGACACCGCCATGCTCCTGGGGCTGCTCGGTGGGCCGGACTATGCCAAGGCGGCGGAGATCATTACGCCGCCGTTCGGCAGCTCGGGCACCGGCCAGATCAACGCGATTTTCCCGCTGTAAACCTGGGAGAAACCCATGCCGCACTTTATCGCCGAGTACACCGACAACATCGAACAACAGGCCGACCTGCCCGGCCTGTTTGAACAGGTCCACCGCGTGCTGGGAGACAGTGGCGTATTCCCCCTCGGCGGTATCCGCAGCCGTGGCGTGCGCCTGGACACCTGGCGCATGGCCGACGGCAAGCACGACTACGCCTTTGTGCACATGACCCTCAAGGTCGGCCACGGTCGCGACCTGGCCACGCGCCAAGCGGTAGCCGAGGCGTTGTTTGCGGTGATCACCACACACTTCGCCGAGCTGCAGGCGCAACGTTTGCTGGCGCTGTCGTTCGAGATGGTCGAGCTGCACCCGCAGCTGAATTTCAAGCAGAACAATGTGCATGCGTTCCTGAACAATCCGACGGGGTAGATCCCGTCGCTCCCCTCACGGCCTCTCAGACAAAAAGTACAACATCATGAGCACAGCCCAATCGACTGCCAGCCGCGTGCTGGCCGAGCATGACCGCACCCATCGTTCAGTGACCTGGCGCCTGATGCCGCTGTTGCTGGTGTGTTACCTGTTCGCCCATCTGGACCGCATCAACATCGGCTTCGCCAAGATGCAGATGAGCAGCGACCTGCAGTTCAGCGACACGGTGTACGGCTTCGGCGCCGGGTTATTCTTTATCGCCTACGCGTTGTTTGGCGTGCCGAGCAACATGGCGCTGGACCGCGTCGGCCCCCGGCGCTGGATCGCCAGCCTGATGGTGGTGTGGGGCCTGCTGTCCACCGGCATGCTGTGGGTAGAAAGTGCCAAGGGCTTCTACGTGCTGCGCTTTCTGCTGGGGGTCGCCGAGGCCGGCTTTTTCCCAGGCATCCTGGTGTTTCTCAACCGCTGGTACCCGGCACGCCGCCGCGCCCAGGTCACCGCGTTGTTTGCCATCGCCGTGCCCATGGCCGGCGTGTTGGGCGGGCCGTTGTCCGGGGCGATCCTTGAACATTTCCATGATGTAGGCGGCCTGCGCGGCTGGCAGTGGATGTTCCTGATCGAGGGCCTGCCGGTGGTGCTGCTGGGGCTGGTGGTGCTCAAGTGGTTGCCGGACGGTTTCGACTCGGTGCACTGGTTGACGGCCGAGCAAAAACTTCAGCTGCACACCCAACTGCGTAGCGAAGAACAGCGCAAGACCATCACCTCGTTCGGCGGCATCCTGCGCGACCCGCAGGTGTGGTTGCTGGTGGCGGTGTATTTCGCGGTGATGCTGGCGGTGAACACCCTGGCGTTCTGGATGCCCACGCTGATCCACGGCGCCGGTATCGGCCGCGACAGCCAGGTCGGCCTGCTGAGTGCCGTGCCGTACCTGGCCGGGTGTTTCTTCATGATCGGCTGCGGGCGCTCGTCCGATCGCCACCGCGAACGTCGCTGGCACCTGTGCGTGCCGCTGCTGATGGCTGCCGTCGGCATCGCCGTGGCGGGCCTGGCGCCGGGCAACCCGCTGCTGGTGATGGGCGGGTTGGTGGTCGCTGGCATGGGTGCCAGCGCGGCCTTGCCGATGTTCTGGCAACTGCCGCCAGCGTTTCTCTCCAACACCACCCAGGCGGCCGGCATCGCCATGATCAGCTCGTTCGGCAGCGTCGCCGCGTTCCTCGCGCCCTACCTGATCGGCTGGATGCGCGACGCCACCCAGAGCGCCAGCCTGGCGCTGTACGTACTCGCTGCATTTATCGCCCTCGGCGGCCTGCTGGTGCTGCGCACCCACGCCGCCATCGTCAATCCCCGTTAAGGACCGTTGCCATGCTCGACTCCCAGCAAATTCTTGCCGCCGCTGCCCACCTGGACCGCGCCGAACGCAGCCGCGAACAAGTGCGCCAGTTTTCCCTCGACTACCCAGGCATCACCATTGAGGATGCCTACGCGATCCAACGCGCCTGGGTCGCGCAGAAGATTCAAGACGGTCGCACGCTGAAGGGCCACAAGATCGGCCTCACCTCGCGGGCCATGCAGGTTTCGTCAAACATCACCGAACCGGACTACGGCGCCCTGCTCGATGACATGTTCTTCGACGAAGGCAGCGACATTCCCTTCGAACGCTTCATCGTGCCGCGGGTGGAAGTGGAGCTGGCGTTTATCCTCGGCAAACCCCTCAAGGGCCCGAACTGCACGGTGTTCGATGTGCTCGACGCCACCGAATGGGTGATCCCGGCGCTGGAGATCATCGACGCACGTATCCAGCAGGTCGACCCGCACACCAACGCGACGCGCAAGGTCTTCGACACCATCTCCGACAACGCCGCGAATGCCGGCGTGGTGCTGGGCGGCCGTGCCGTGCGCCCCACCGAAATCGACCTGCGCAAAGTGCCGGCGGTGCTGTACCGCAACGGCGTGATCGAGGAATCCGGCGTTTCCGCCGCCGTGCTCAACCACCCGGCCAAAGGCGTGGCCTGGCTGGCGAACAAACTGGCACCGTATGACGTGACCCTGCTGCCGGGGCAGATCATCCTCGGCGGCTCGTTTACGCGCCCGGTCGCGGCTCGCCCTGGCGACACCTTCCACGTCGACTACGACCTGCTCGGCTCGATAGCCTGCCGCTTCGTCTGAACCCTGGAGGATTGCCATGGACATGCCCGTCAACCGCTTCAAACAACGCCTGCGCAACGGCGACGTACAGATCGGCCTGTGGCTCGGCCTGGCCGACGCCTATTGCGCGGAACTGGCCGCCAATGCCGGTTTCGACTGGCTGCTGATCGACGGCGAACATGCGCCCAACCACCTGCAAGGCATGCTCGCCCAGTTGCAGGCCGTGGCACCCTACCCCAGCCAGGCGCTGATCCGCCCGGTGATCGGAGACAGCGCATTGATCAAGCAACTGCTGGATATCGGCGCCCAGACCCTGCTGGTACCTATGGTCGAAAGTGCCACCCAGGCCCGCGAACTGGTGCGCGCGATGCGTTATCCACCCCAAGGGATCCGGGGTGTGGGCAGTGCACTAGCGCGAGCTTCACGTTGGAACAGCATCCCTGGCTACCTCGACCAGGCGGATGAACAGATGTGCCTGCTGGTGCAAATCGAAAACCTTGAAGGCCTGGCTAACCTGGATGAGATTGCTGCCGTCGAGGGCGTAGACGGTGTGTTTATAGGCCCGGCGGATTTGAGTGCGTCGATGGGGCATCGCGGCAATCCTGGGCATCCCGAGGTGCAAGCGGCGATTGAAGACGCCATCGGGCGCATCGTGAAGTCGGGCAAGGCGGCTGGGATTCTGAGTGCCGATGAAAACCTGGCGCGGCGCTATATCGAATTGGGTGCGACGTTTGTGGCGGTCGGCGTGGACACCACAGTGTTGATGCGCGGATTGCAGGCGCTGGCCGGCAAGTTCAAAGGCGTTCCCGACGCCACCCCCGTCGGAGGAGTCTACTGACATCTCCTGTGGGAGCTGGCTTGCCTGCGATGGCGGTGGTCCAGTAACAAATGAGCTGGCTGACCCACTGCCATCGCAGGCAAGCCAGCGCCCACCTTTGAACGGCGGTGATCCAGGTATTGATTCAACGCTTGATATTGATGTTCTTCAAGTCATCCAGCAGACCCAACAGGGTCTGCAACTTCTCTTCGCCCAACTGATCCTGCAAACGCTGGTAGTTGGCCTCCATGCATTGGCTCATGGACTCGAAACTGGCCTTGCCCTTGTCGGCCAATGTCACCAGCACCCGGCGCTGGTCCTGCTCGGCTTTGCGCCGGTGCACCATGCCGGCGGCTTCCATGCGCACCAGCACGCCGGTCATGCTCGGCTTGAGGATGCAGGCCAGTTCGGCCAGTTGGTAGATCTCCAACTCACCGTACTGTTCAAGGATGCGGATGATCCGCCATTGCTGTTCGGTCAGGCCGTGTTCGTTCAAGGACGGGCGGAAGAAACTCATCGCGGCTTCGCGGGCTTGCAGCAGGGTCAAGGTCAGGGACTGGCGAGGTTTGAGCATAGGATCAGGGTCACGACGGATTTAGTTAATAATTTAACGAAACTCTAGCATTCCCAGTCCAGGAGCGCGCTATAACTTGTCTATCGCACCGCCCATGGCGCGCAGAATCAAAAGCCTGGGCACGCAGGATCAAGACTTCCACCCCGCCAGGGCCCCTAATGGAGGCATCCGCTTTAGAGCCTTCCTTCACCTTTTCAGGCTGCGCCATGATCAACATCGAAACCCCCACGTATTACACCGCCACCAAGAAATACAACCTCAGCTTCCCGACCCTGGAACAGGACATCGACGCCGATGTGGTGGTGATCGGCGGCGGTTTCTCCGGCATCAACACGGCCCTGGAACTGGCGGAAAAAGGCATCACCAATATCGTCGTGCTTGAGGCACGTTACCTGGGCTTTGGCGGCACCGGCCGCAATGGCGGGCAGATCATGGCGGGGATCGGCCATGACCTGGAGAAAATCAAGAAGGACGTCGGCGAAGACGGCCTGCGCCAGGTGTTCGAGATCAGCGACCTGGGCGCCGACATCATCAAGAGCCGCATCGCCAAGTACAACATCGACGCGGACTTCTGCCACGGCTACGGCTACATGGGTTTCAACGCCCGCCAGGAAAAAACCCTGCGCGCCTGGGAAAAGGACTTCAAGTCGATCAACAGCCAGCACGAGGTCCGCTTTCTCGGCGGTTCCGACGTGCAGCAGATCATTGGTTCCAAGGCCTACAGCAGCGCCTTGCTGCACATGGGCGGCGGGCACGTGCATTCACTGAACCTGTTGCTGGGCGAAGCCACCGCGCTGGCCAGCCATGGCGTGCGGATTTTCGAGAACAGCCCGGCGTTGGAGGTCAGCTACGGCGAGCGCATCACCGTGCGCACCGGACGCGGCTCGGTGCGCGCCAGCAAATTGCTGTGGGCCTGTGACAGTTTTCTCAACAAGCTGGAGCCTGAGCTGCACCGCTCGACCATCAACACCTACGCATTCCAAATGATGACCGAGCCGTTGTCCGAGGAACTGATCCAGCGCATCAGCCCGATTCGCGGGGCCTACAGCGACATCCGCCCGGTCATCGACTATTACCGCGTCACCAATGAAAACCGCCTGCTGTTCGGTGCCGCCACACCGCTGGTGGAGCACATTCCCGGCGACCTCAAGGCGTGGAACCGCAACCTGATGCTGAAGATCTTCCCCTACCTCAAGGACGTGAAGATCGACCTGGCCTGGGGCGGCCCGATGGCGTGCAGCCCCAACCTGTTCCCGCAGATCGGCACCTTGCCAGGGCGCAGCAACGCGTTTTTTGTGCAGGGCTATTCCGGCTTCGGCGTGACCCCCAGCCACATCATCTGCAAGGTCCTGGCCGAAGGCATGAGCGAAGGCTCGGCGCGCTATGACCTGGTCAGCTCGATTCATCGCCCGACCATCCTCGGCAAGGACGCGATCCGGCCCATGCTGCTGACGGCGGGCAAATCCTGGCACCAACTGTCCGGTTATTGGAACGGGCGCCGCTAACCCCCTTTTTTCTCATCAGGAGCAACTGCCATGACCCTCACTACGCTCAAACACAACATCCAGCTGTCGGAACTCGACCCCTGGGGCACCGTGGCCGACCTCGGTTCGCAGATTCTCGAAGGTGAAGTGCGTGCCTTTGGCAAGATGACCTTCGGCGCGCCCACCGACCCGGTCAGCAGCGCCTATTTCGGCACCACCCAGGGCAAGTTCCGCATGGTCTACCCGTTTGCCGAACAGGCCACGGTGGTCACCGGTGAAGTGCTGCTCACCGACGAGTCCACTGGCCAAACCACGCGCTACAAAAGCGGTGATAGCTGGTTCGTGACCAAGGGCACGCCGGTGCTGTGGGAAGTGCTCAGCGAAAGCTTCGTCAAACACTACTTTGCCGTCGTGTAAGGGAGGCGTTGCCATGACGAGTTCTTCTGACTGGATCACCGTCGGCGCGCTGGCCGACGGTTTCGCCCCGGACGCGTTCATCCTGCCCAACCTCGCCGAATTGGCGGGCCAGACCTTCACCCTGCACTTCGCCAACGGCTGGCAGATCGAACACCGCTTCGAGCAGGAGCGCCTGGCCTGGCATGCTGCCGACGGCCACTCCAGCGGGAGTGCGGCGTACCGCGCCACTTCGATCCGCCCAGGCCTGTACCTGGTGGATTTCATCAAGCATGAGGCCGGGCACAGTTGGTCGATCAGCCTGGTACTGGACACGCCGAACGCCTCATTCACTGCGGTGATCGGGCGCCTGCCGGACCAGGCCGAGACCCACGAAGGTCTTTATCACCGCGCCCTCGCCGGTAAACCGCTGACCTCGGTCGAAGTCGACTTCCTCCACGGCAGCCTCGACCGCCCATGGCAGGCCGGCCACTGCCTGCATGCACCGACCGACGAACTGGTCGGCCTGCGTAACCAGTACCGCTACAGCCCCAGCGAAGTCTACGAACACATCTACCTCAACGAGCGCTTCTACGCCTGGCAATGCTTGAAGGGCGTAGAGCAAGGCCTGTGCGACACCGACCGCTGCCATTACTACAAGATCGCCGAGCAGCTGTACCTGTTCGTGTGGCAGGAGAAGATCGTGCCGACTCTCGGCCTGGTGCTGATCGACCTGCAGCAGCACCGCAGCGACGGCAAGATCTTCGGTTATGCGGGCGCGTCCTTCGATGCGCTGTCGAACTTCCCCATCAGCTCGTATTGCCAGGTGCTCAACCGCACGGAGTATCCCGATGACTGAGCCGCGCACGGTGGTAATCACCGGCGCCGGCACAGGGATCGGCACCGCGTGTGCCCGGTTGTATGCCCAGGAGGGTGCACGCCTGGTGTTGATCGGGCGGCGCCGTGAGCCATTGGAACAGGTCGCGCAGGACACTGGCGGCCTGATCCTGGTGGGCGATGCCGCCTGCCCGCAGACCTGGGACGGGTTTATCCAACAGATCAGCGAGCACTATGGACGCCTCGATGTGCTGCTGGCCTGTGCCGGCGGGCATGGCCTGGGCAGCGCGACCCAAACCAGCCCCGTCACCTGGGAAAGCGCCCTGCGCAGCAACCTGGACAGCGCGTTCTATAGCGCCCGCGCCTGCTTGCCGCTGTTGCAGGAAAGCGCGGGGACTATCGTGCTGATCGGCTCCATCGCCTCTTTGGCGGCGGGGCCCGAGGTGTGCGGCTACACCACGGCCAAACATGCCCTGCTTGGGCTTAATCGCTCGCTGGCGCGGGACTACGGACCGCACGGTGTGCGAGTGAATGCGGTGTGTCCCGGCTGGGTGCGCACGCCCATGGCCGACGCGGAAATGCAGCCGTTGATGGACGCCTATGGCGACACCTTGCAGCAAGCCTATGACCGGGTCTGCGCCGACGTGCCGCTACGCCGTGCGGCCAGTGCCGAAGAGATCGCCACGGTATGTCGTTTCCTGGCCTCCGATGATGCGTCGATCATTACCGGGGCGACGTTGGTAGCAGACGGCGGTTCAAGCATTGTCGATGTACCCACACTGGCGTTCGCTCACTTGGAGAATGCCCATGCGTGACCTGGATTTCAGCGGGCAAGTGGTGCTGGTCACGGGCGGCGCCCAGGGCATTGGCCGAGGCATCGTCGAGGCGTTTGCCCTGCGTGGCGCGCAGGTGGTGATTGCTGATCGGCAGTTGGAACAGGCTCAGGCCGTGGCGACCGAGTTATGCGCGCAGGGCTATCGGGTTGAAGCAGTAGGCGTCGACCTGGCCGAATCACAGGCGGTGTTCGAGTGCGTTCAAGGGTTGCCACAACTGGATATCCTGGTACACAACGCCGGGTATTTTCCGCTGACGGCCTTTGAAGACATCACTCCGGACATCCTGCAACGCACCCTGGCGGTCAACCTGTCGGCGCTGTTCTGGCTGACCCAGGCGGCCTTGCCGGCGTTTCGCGAACAGGGCCGGGGCTGCGTGCTGGTGACCTCCTCGGTGACCGGCAACCGCGTCGGTTATCCGGGCCTCAGCCATTACGCGGCGTCCAAGGCCGGGGTCAACGGGTTTATCCGCAATGCCGCGCTGGAACTGGCGCCGTTGAAGGTGCGGGTCAATGGCGTGGAGCCGGGCATGATCGCTACGCCGGCAATGGGCAACCTGGGTGATGCCGCGCTGAATGACACTATCGCCAGCCGTGTGCCTCTTGGGCGTTTGGGTGCGGCGGTGGATATCGCCGGAGCCATGTTGTTCCTGGCCTCCGATCTCGCCAGCTACATCACCGGGCAAACCCTGGTGGTGGACGGTGGCTCCACCCTCCCCGAAGTCTGAACCTCGACTCGGTCCAAATGTGGGAGGGGGCTTGCCCCCTCCCACATTAGATCTTGTTTGTTCTGAAACCCTGTTCATGCCCCCACAGCCTGCATCCGGCTCGAGCGGAAATCCTTGGGCGACACCTCGAATTGCTTCTTGAACGACCGGCTGAAATGCGCCGAATCGGTAAAACCCCATTTGTAGGCAATCGAGGTGATCGACTCGCTGCGCAGGAACGGGTTGGTCAAGTCATCCGCACTGCGTTTGAGCCGCGCGCGCTGGATGTAGCGGCAGACGCTGTCGTCCTGCTCTTCGAACAAGCGGTACAGGTGGCGAACCGAGATATTCAGCCGATTGGCCAGCCCGATCGGGCTGAGGCCAGGCTGGCTCAGGGACTCATCGATGACCTTCTGCACGTAGCTGCGCAGGTTGTTGCCCTGCAACAGCGCCAGGCCCTCGCGACATTCGTCGCCCTGCTCCAGGGCCGAGCCCAGCAGCGACACGAAAGCGCTTTGCAGCGCCTCCACTTCACCTGCGCCGTCTTCGGTGTCGTCCTTGCAGAGTTGGTCCATCAGCACATGCAGCATGCGCCCGCAGGCCTTGGTCGAGGAGATCTTGCCGAAGGCGCGTGCGTCGCCGCCCAGGTGCTTGCACACCTGCGGGCGTGACAGTGACAGGGAGGCGTGTTCGATGAGGCCGAAGGGGGTGATTTCGATGGAGCCTACCGAGTCCATCAGCAGCATCTCGCCGGGGGCCAGTTGCAGGGTCTGGCCGTTCTGTACGATCTGCGAATAGCCGCTGCGCTGGCTGACCAGGAAGCAATCCTGGTCGTTGTCGTGGTCGGCATGGTGCGCCGGGCGTTTGATCAGCCCGGCATTGGTGCGCAGGATCGCGACGCCACGTGGCAGGTCTTTGATCTCGCCGATGAACAGTGAGCGGTTGAATGCCAGTTCGGTGTCGAAGTAACCGCACGCGGCGCGTAGGTCGCGGTTCCAGGTGTCCAGCCCGTCGTGTGCATGCTGTGGGATGCTCATGGGGTGTCTCCGCAAAGGATTCTTTTTGTTGTTCTGGCGCAATAGTTAACATGTTATCTATATGCGCGCAACAACAACCTGTTTGCCCTTTGCAGAAGCACTAATGATGCCAATCAGAGGTTCGACAACACGCGATTCAATCCGACCAGCGCCGCGAGCAAGTGACTGCGTTGCGCAGGACTCAAGGCGATGTAGCGTCGAAAGGCCGGTAAACGATTGACCACTTCACTGCCGCCCATGTGCTCCAGGCGCACGCACCATTGCTGACCTTGCAGCTCGATGCGCAGGCGCTTGAAATCCAGTGGCATTAGCGCTTGGAACAATGGGGTGTCAGCCAGTAATCGTGCCTGTATTTCACGGCACAGGGCCTGGTTACCGGAGCGGCGCCGTACACGGATGCCAGTGCGTCGAATCGCGCCGCCATGGTGCACGTCGAAGCTCGCTGTGCCTCCTGTCGCAGCAGGCACACGCAGAACAAACTCAGTCAACACCAGGTGCATCAACAACTGCGACTCGGTGCGTTCGACAATCTCGAACGCCACGCCGTCCACTTCAAGTGTCGCCAACCCGAGGTTGCGCCGCAGGTGCGCCAGGGTCACTCCCGGTCGATAGCCTGCCGGCGCGCGCTCGGCGCGAAACAGTTCAAACAGTCTTTGCCGCAAAGTCGCCAAAACGCTCATCGGCCAGCTCCGGTTGATGACTGAATTCCTTTGCCAACACATCCTCCACGGAGGCCGGCTTGAAGGGATTGACCTTCTGCACCCCCAGGGTCCAGAACAGCGCGTACGCGGCGGTGCCGCCCAACATCACACCGAACGGCACGTAGATGTCCGCCGGGTTCATGCCCGGTGGCGTGATGAACCACATGCCCAGCAGGATGCCGATGCTCGACACGATCTGTGGCAGCGGGAACCACGGCGAGCGATACGCCCGTGGCAGGTCGGGCCGACGGATGCGCAGGCTCACCACCGAGATCGTCACCAGCAGGTAGGCAAAGCTCCACGCGCACACCGCCGCCAGCACCAGGTGCATGATGTTGTCGGTGTTGCCGCCCAGGTACAGCGCGTGCAGGCAAGGAATCAGCATCGCCACCAGGATGCACAACAGCGGCGTCTTGAAGCGTGGGTGCAGGTAGGTGAAGACGTTGGGCAACGCCCCATCCACCGCCATGCCGTAGAGAATGCGTGGCACGCCGGCCATCAAGGTGTTGATGGTGGCCGCGCCGGCAAACAGGAAGCCGATGCCCAGCCACAGTGGGCCGATGTGGCCCATCACCTGCTCGGCGAATTTGGGGATGGCCATGGGTGTGTCCAGCAGGTGCACGCCGGAGGCGGCATCGAGTACCACGTTTTCTACTTGGCGTTTCATTGCAGCGCCGTAGATGAACATGCACGTGGCCACACCCATCAGCCCCAACATCATGGCGCGCGGCATCACCTTGGCCGATTGGCGCAGGTCTGGCGCCAGCGGTGTGACGAATTCGCAGCCGACAAACATGAACATCGCCATGCCCACCAACGACAGCACGGTGATCAGGTCGGTGCCCACCAGCGACTCACCGAACCAGCCGTCCAACTGCACAGCGGGCGCGGCGATCAGGCCCAGCACGCCGAACACCATCAAGGTGGTCCACATGCCAAAGGTGAGGATGATTTCCGCACGACCAAACGCGCTGACACCAAACGCGTTCAGCACACCAAAGACGATCACGAAACCGACGCCCAGCAACCACGAACCACCGGCCGATTCCGCCAAGGTGTTGAGGTGCTCGAAGTTCACCAGGGCCATGACCCCGGACAGGATGGTTTCGGCGGTGCCGGCGAACACATGCACGATCAGGTAGGCCGACAAGGTGCCGGTGATCGCGAAAAACCGCCCCATGCCGCAGTTGATGTAGTCGTACACCGAGCCGGTGGTGGGCAGGATCGAGGCGGCCTCGGCGAAGGTGGTGGCCTGGGCCAGCATCATCACCACGGCGATCAGCATCGCCAAGGCAAACGCACTGCCGCCGATGCCAAAGCCCATGGTGGCGGTGAGAATCACCGGGCTGGCCATGATCAGGCCAATGGTGCTGGCCAAGGCGGTGGGGAAACCTACCGTGCCTCGGTTGAGGTGCGCGGTGAGTCGGTCGTTGATCGACATGATGGGGTCCTCGAAAGCGGTTTTTTTTAATGTGTCAGCACTCTGCGCCCCACTCGAGTTGATCGTCTTGCCCCTGTCTGCCGCCGGTTTTGTTGCTCCCTGCCACAGCATAGGGCGTGGCGTCCCGGGTCAATTCCCTGGCACGCAGAGAAAAGACTTCGCCCCCCGCGCTCGCCCTAATGCGCCCTCACTCTTAACCAAGATGGGGACAATAACAATGGAGCACACACTGAAAAATCGCCGCCTGCGCCAGGCGGTCGGCCTGGGTATTGCGCTGCTGATGGGCCAGGCCCAGGCCATCGAGTTGTATGCCGATGCCGACACCAGGGTCACCGGCAACTTCCTCGCCGTATATGGGATGTTCAACAGCCCGAAGAACTACGACGGGCGCAGCGGCGGTTCCACCTGGCGCGAGGCCTTTATCAAGTACGGCCTGAGCGTGGACCAGAGCCTGGGCGCCTTTGGCGGCGTGTATGGCACGGCCAACCTGGTGAGTTCCGGCACTTGGGGCGATGGCGATGCATCCGGGGTGACCACGGGCAAGGAGCGCACCACCAAGTTTGACGAAGCCTTTGCCGGCTGGCGCTCCGGCGATCTGTTCCCAGCGTTGGGCAAGGACGGCGTGGACCTGTCGTTCGGCCGCCAAATCATCATGCTGGGCGACGGTTTCCTGATCAATGATGACGGCCCCAACCTCGGCAAGGGCGTGGGCGATGGGGAATTCAACCGTGGCGGCGCCTACTACATCGCCGCACGCCATGCCTTCGACAAGACCGCCGTGATCCGCCTGGGCGGCAAGGATGGCGTGCATGGCAGCCTGATGTGGATCAAGTCCGACAACCCCGCCCAGGCCATGACCGAAATGGCCGCCGGCACCCTGGAATACAGCGCCGCACCGGGCACCCTGGGCCTTACCTACATTCATGGGATCGACGTGGATGAACGCTTCGCCAGCGAGGTGCAGCGCCAACGCAAGGGCATGAACCTCTATAGCCTGCGCGGCGCGGGCAATGCCGGCATCGACAACGCGCACTTCGCCTTTGAACTGGCCCGCCAGGACCGCCGCGACAGCCAGCAGAATGCCGGTTACGCCGAAGCCGGCTACACCTTCAGCGACCTGCCCTGGTCACCCGACCTGACCTACCGCTACGCGCGTTATTCAAAGAACTGGGACGCAATGTTCTCCGGTTTCAACCGGGGCTACGGCACCTGGGTGCAGGGTGAAGTGGCGGGCAACTACTCGGGCCCCTACAACACCAATACGTCAGTGCAACACGTGGCGCTCAAGGTCAAGCCGCTGGAGAACCTCACCCTCGGCGCGCTGTTCTTCGACTACACCACCGTCAGCACCCGCGGCCAACTCAACCTGGATGGCCGCGAGCTGGACCTGTACGCCGAGTGGACGGTGAACGAGCACCTGATCATCACGCCGCTGCTGGGCCTGTATAAACCCAACAAGGATGCCGTGACCGGCGGCAATCAGGTCGGTGGCAACGGCACCAACGTCTACAGTCAGTTGGTGGTCGCCGTACCGTTCTGAACCGTCTCGGGCGCGCACGGACGCAGCGCCTGGACCTCGGCATAAGCGCCTTGGTGATACAACAGCGGCGCACGCCCGAAGTCATCAAACGCAACCACCTTGCCGATCATGATCCAGTGGTCGCCGCCGTCCACTTGCTGGTACTTCTCGCAGTGGAACCGCGCCGAGCAATCGGCGAATACCGGCGAGCCACCCTCCCCCGGTTCGTACTCGATCAGGGCGAAGCGATCCTCACGCGGGCGTGCAAAATTGTTGGACAGGTGCACCTGGTCGGCCGCCAGTACGTTCACCGCAAAATGGCTGGCTTCCTCAAATACCTCGTGGCTGTTGGAGCGCTTGTCGATGCTCCACAGCACCAGCGGCGGATCGAGGGATACCGAGTTGAAACTGTTGGCGGTCACGCCCACCTTGCGCCCGGATGCGGTGGCGGCGGTGACCACGGTTACGCCGGTGGCGAAGTTGCCCAGTGCACGGCGAAAGGCGCGTGGATCGAAAAGGCTGCTGTCGGACATGCAAGACTCCCGGGCGCCATCGGATGGGCGCCCTGATTGTTGTGAGGGGAAGAACGCGCTACACCATGCTCGGGTCCGGCTCCAGGCCCATCAGCTCACGGCCGAGGATCTGCGCGCAGACGTCGTAGTCGGTGTAGGCATGGGCGCCGGTCATGTGGGAATCGCGGAACAGGCGCTGCATTTCGTTGTGTTCGAACCAGGCATTGCCGCCGGCGGCGGCGAACAGCCGGTCCACGGCTTCGATGCACATTTTCGTTGCATAGGCCTGGTTGGTGCGCCAGAACGCCAGGGTTTCGCGGCTCGGGTAGCGGTGCGCGGCGCTATGTTCGGCGTGGTCCTGCCAGGTCTTTTCGAGGAATGCGCGGGCGGCAGCCACTTGGTGGGTGGATTCGGCCAGGCGCATCAAGGCGGGCGTGGCCGCACCGACGACGGCACCGGTGTAGGCACGCACGCGGTTTTTGGTTTTTTCGCGGAACACCTCCAGCATGCGCTCGGCGACACCGAGGCTGACGGTGGAAAACCCGCTGGCAAAATACGGGCGGTACGGCGCGTAAAAAATCTGGCTGTCGGGGTAAAGGCCGAAACCTGCGGACTTGCCTTCCATCATATCCTTGGCTTTCTGGATGCGATGCTCGGGCACCCAGGCGTTGTCGATGACCAGGGTCTTGGTGCCACTGCCCTTCATGCCGGCGGCGAACCAATCGTCACGGATCTGGTAGTCACTGCGCGGCAGCACGGCGAAGCAGTAATCCTGGCCGCCTTCGGCGTTCTGCCGTCGGCAGCCGACAATCGCCCACTCGCCATGGTCACAGCCGCTGCTCCAGCCCATTTCACCGCTGAAGTGCACACCGCCCTCGCCCTCCACCACCCGGCCAAACGGCGCAATACTGCTGCTGGCGGTGGCGTGCGGGTTTTCGCCCCAGATCTCCTGCTGCAACTGCGCCGAAAACAGCGCCAGTTGGTGGCTGTGGGTGCACAACAAGCTCATGGCCCAGGCGGTGCTGGCGCAACTGCCGGCAAGCAAGGCGATGCAGTCGGCGAACTCGGGCAGCGACAGTTCCAGCCCGCCAAAGGCCTTGGGTTGAAAGGCGCGGTGCAGGCCGATGCTTTTGAGCAAGGCGATGTTTTCATCCGGCACCTGACGCTGCTGTTCGGCCCGCGTGGCATTCGCGGCAATCAGCGGCAGGAGGGGCTTGAGGTCTTCAAGGAGCGGGTTTGGCTTTTTCATGGACGGCCCTGCTTATTATTGGAAGTCCGGCGGGCGCTCCGGGTTGAGGAACGGCGCCTGATGCAGGGCCAGTATCGATGGGGGCGCGCAGGTGGAAAATGCACGTTCCACAGGCAAGGTTGTACTTTTCATAGGCGTGGCAGCCACAGACATCTCGCGCGGCAGGCAGAGTCAAGCCATGGGCCGCAGGCTTGGCTACCCTCGGGCTTTCCTTTGTGAACTGCCAGGAACCCGCCATGAGTGATATCACGCTACTGCCCCAAGTCGAAGCCTTTCTGCGTCGGCGCCATGGGCTGTTTATCGACGGCGTCAACGTGCGCAGCCATTCCAGCCAGACCCTGGCCGTGACCAACCCGGCCACCGGTGACGTGATCGCCCAGGTGGCCGATGCGGACCTGGCGGATATCGACGCAGCGGTGGACTCCGCCAACCGTGGCTTCCAGCTCTGGTCCCAGGCGTTACCCGCGACACGCGGCAACGTACTGCTCAAGCTCGCGGACTTGCTGGAACGCAACCGCGAAGAGCTGGCGCAGATTGAAACCTGCCAGTCCGGCAAGATCATCCAGATTGCCCGCGCGTTCGAAGTCGACCAGGCCGCGCACTTCCTGCGTTACTACGCGGGCTGGGCGACCAAGCTCAGCGGCCAGACCCTTACCCCGTCGCTGCCCTCGTTCAACGGCGAGCGTTACACCGCGTTCACCCTGCGTGAACCGGTGGGCGTGGTGGTGGGCATCGTGCCGTGGAATTTCTCCACCATGATCGCCATCTGGAAACTCGCCTCGGCGCTGGTGACCGGCTGCAGCATCATCATCAAGCCCAGCGAATTCACGCCGCTGACCCTTCTGCGCATCGCCGAACTGGCCGTCGAAGCCGGATTGCCACCTGGCGTGCTCAATGTATTGACGGGCGGCGGCCATGTCGGCAAAAGCCTGGTAGAACACCCTGGCACCCACAAAGTGTCCTTCACCGGCTCCGTGCCGACGGGCATCGCTGTCGGCCGCAGCGCCATGGGCGCCGGCCTCACCCGTGCGACCCTGGAACTGGGCGGCAAGAATGCCGCCGGTTTCCTGCGCGATGTAGACGTGGACAAAGCGGTGGACGGCATCATCGAAGCGGGCTTTTTGCACTCCGGGCAAATCTGCGCGGCGGCCGAGCGTTTCTTCGTGCATCGTTCGCAAATGGACGCTGTGTTGGACACGCTCAGCCAGCGCCTCAGTCGCCTCACCATCGGTTCGCCATTGGATGAACGCACCGAATTCGGCCCGGTCACCCACCACCAGCACCAACTCAAATTGCTCGGTTACTTCAGCCAGGCCCGCGCCGAAAACAACACGATCATCCATGGTGGCACGCTGATTGACCGTCCCGGCTGCTACGTCGAACCCACGGTGATCCTGGCCAACAGCATCAACGACACCCTGCTCAACGAAGAAACCTTCGGCCCCATCGCCACCTTCCTGCCCTACGACAACGAAGACGAACTGCTTGCACTGATGAACAACGGCCCCTACGGCCTCAGCGCCAGCCTGTGGACCAACGACCTGGGCAAGGCCCTGCGCATGGTGCCGGCAATCCAGGCCGGCACCGTGTGGGTGAACATGCACACGCTGCTCGATCCGGCGGTGCCGTTCGGAGGCAGCCGGTCTTCCGGGGTTGGGCGCGAGTTCGGCAGCGCGTTCATCGAGGATTACACCGAGCTCAAGTCGGTGATGATTCGGTACTGAACGGAACAACCGCCTCCGCCTCGATCTCGATCAACCACTCCGGCAACGACAACCCGCTGACGATAATCCACGAAGACGGCGGCGGGTTGTGCGGGAAGCGCTGCCGCAGCGCCTGTGCGATGGGTTCCTGCTGGTCGCGGGCGGAATCGGCGATATACAGCCGCAGCATGATCACATGGGACAGATCACCGCCGACTTCGGCCAGCACCTTGTCGATATTGTCGAGCGCAGCGGCGGTCTGCTCGGCAATGCCTGGGCCGACCGTGCGCTCGTCCGCATCCACCCCCACCTGGCCGGACAGCATGATGCGCCGCCCCTGTGGCACCTCAAGGGCCTGGCTGAAGCCGTATTGCAGGGAGTTGAATACCGTCGTGGGATTGATGACCTTTCGTTGCATGACGCTTCCTTGTTGTCGGTAGGAAAACAAGGCTAACCCAAAGGCATCGCTCAATCTGACGGTTCAACATCCCGCAACATATCGGGGTCAGGGCTTGCTTTGTGTCACCCGCCACACCGTGTTCCCCACATCATCCGCCACCAGCAATGCACCCTGCCCGTCCAGGGTCACACCCACCGGCCGGCCTTGCGCTTCGCCTTCGGCATTGAGAAAACCGGTAAGGAAGTCGACCGGCGCACCCGACGGCCTGCCCTCCTTGAACGGGATAAATACCACCTTGTAGCCCGCTTGCGGGTTACGGTTCCAGGAGCCGTGCTCACCGACAAACACCCCATCGGCAAAGGCAGCCGGCATGCCGCGCGCATCGGAAAAGGTCAGGCCCAGCGGCGCGACGTGCGTACCCAGGGCGTAGTCCGGCGCGATAGCCTGGGCGACCTTGTCCGGGCGTGGCGGTTGGACGCGCACATCGACGTGGCTGCCGTAATAGCTCCACGGCCAACCGTAGAATGCACCGTCCTGCACTGAAGTGAGGTAGTCGGGCACCAAGTCGCTGCCGATTTCGTCGCGTTCGTTGACCACCGTCCACAGTTGGGTAGAACCCGGTTTCCACGCCAGGCCGTTGGGGTTGCGCAAACCGCTGGCGAACAGGCGTTTCTCGCCGCTGGCCACGTCCAGTTCCCAGATCGCGGCACGCCCCTCTTCAGCGTCGAGGCCGTTTTCGCCGACGTTGCTGTTGGACCCCACCGTCACATACAGCCGGGTGCCTTCGGGGTTGGCCAGCAGGTTTTTGGTCCAATGATGGTTGATGCCGGCCGGCAGGTCGGTGACCTTGACCGGAGTGGCGTCGATATGGGTCTGGCCTGGGGTGTAAGGCACCTTGACCACCGCGTCGGCATTGGCGATATACAAGTCGTTGCCCACCAGCGCCATACCGAACGGCGACATCAGGCCGCTCAAGAACTCGGTCCGTACTTCGGCATGCCCGTCGTGATCGGCATCGCGCAGCAAGGTGATGCGATTGGCGCTCGGTGTATCCGCGCCGACACGCCCCATTACCACACCCATCGCCGTGCGCCGTGCCCAGGCGATCACACCCGTGCCGCCGTCGGTGGCGCCTTCGGGCATGGGCGGGTGATTACTTTCAGCGACCAGTACATCACCGTTGGGCAGGGTGTAGACCCAGCGCGGGTGATCGAGGTTATCGGCCAGGGCCGTGACGGTGAAGCCTTGGGGGGCGGTGGGTTGCACACCGTCAGACCAGCCGACGGCCTTGGAGACCTTGAGCGTAGGGATCAAAGAAGTGCTGGGCTCGGGCAGTTGCGGCGCAGGCCCGACTCCGGCTTGGAACGGTATTTTGGACGCTTCGCCACAGGCACTGAGAACAGCGGCGGCGGCAATCAGGAGCGCAAGGCGGCTCGGTACATTCATGGTGGAAACCTCGGGGCAGAAACCTGAGGGAGTATTGCCCTATAACGCGCGGGTAGCCACCGGGCGTGGCGCAATTAACTGTTAACCGGGGGGCACGAATGGCATAGAAGGCCCTTTTTATGGGCCTGAGCCGGCGGTGGTGCAGATGGTCGAGATTGCGCAGTTGTTGGTCGATGAGGCGCCGAACCGGGAATGCCCGGTGGCCTGATCACACACGTCATTCCATCAGACAACGCAGTCCCTTGTGGGAGCCGGGCTTGCCCGCGATAGCGGTGTATCAGTCACAGCAACGCCACCTGACACTCCGCTATCGCAGGCAAGCCAGCTCCCACATTTGGGCGTCGTCGCCTACCAACTCCCCATTGCCAGACTGAACGGCGAAAACTCCGCGAACTGCCACCGCAACGCCAACGCCGCCGGGCGGCGCACCACCTGTTCCACCGTCACCGTCCACAGCCGTTGCGCACCCTCGAACAGCGCCACTTCCGGGCCGTCGAGGATCAACGTGGTACGCCCGGCCACTTGCAGCACATCCCCCGATTCAAAGTCGATGAACAACAGCCCGGCCACCGGGTTGGCTTGCAGGTTGCCCAGGGTGGCGAAAAACAGGTTGCCGGCAAAGTCGGGGATGGTCAGCACGTTACCTTCGACCCGCACAAAACCCGTGTTGCCACCTCTATGAGAAACGTCCACCGAGCGTTGAGCGTCCACCTCGACGTAGCTGGCGACGAACAGCGTGTCGGCGTTGCGGATCAGGCTTTGGGCGGCAGCGTCCAGGTCGTTGAAGCGCTCGACTGCCGTGCCGGGTTTACGGGCGATGCCATCGACCGGGCGCAGTTGGATGTACTTGGGGCAATTGCCGAAGGTGTGCACCACGTCGACCGAAAAGCCGTCGTGATCGAGTGCGCCGACACGGCCGTTCATGCGATTGCGACGCCGAGTATTGAGGTCGATGCCCAACAGGCCGACGGCTGCCCCCTCACGCAGGGCGTTGCGGGCCGGGTCGATCGCGGACGGCAGGCTGTCGATCTGCAGGGTCTGCGGGTCCGGCGAGTGGGCAAAACCGGGAGCGCCTTCGATCATCGTCGCCCAAGGGATGCCCTGCTCGTCCACCGCGCCCAGCACCAGGTAAGGCAACAAAGGGTAGAAATCCCGGTGCTGTTCCGGCAGGTGATCGCGGATCACCTTCGGCCCGACCACGGCCATGCGGTCGGCCACGCCCACCGCCTCTTGTATGTGCCGTTCGCCGGCATGCCAGGGAGATTGTTCGATCAGGTTCATGGCAAGCACCTCAGGTTGGATGTGTCGATGCTGCGCCCTGCCAGCCGGCGTGAGAATCACCACGCCAGGCAATCCACTATTACGCCAGCTGAAATGCCGGGTGTTCGCGCAGCGCCATTACGCAGTGGTCGACAAAGCTGCGCACGCGCATCGGTGCGTTGCGACCTTCGCGGTACACCACCTGCACTGGCAGTGGCGGCAGTTCAAAATCCGGCAATACGCGATGCAGTTGCCCGCTCAGCAGGTGTTCGTGCACCGGATAGCTCAGGCAGCGAATCAACCCCGCGCCCTGCACCGCCGCATTAATCGCACCCTGTACCGTGGCGCAGCCCAGACGGGCACGGGCCTTGAGTTGATAGCCCTGGAAATCCCAATGCACCTGATCGGCGCTGGCGATCAGCCGGTGCTGCTTGAGATCGTCCGGGCGTTGAGGCTCGCCGTGAACAGCCAGATAGGAGGGGCTGGCGCAGAGAATATGCCGCACCTGCCCCAGCGGCCGGGCGATCAATGACGAGTCGGGCAGTTCACCGACGAGGATGGCGACGTCGAGCCCTTCTTCGTGCAGGTTCGGGTAATAGTCGTGGTAGCTGACGACCAGGTTCACCTCGGGATAGCGGTCCAAGTAGTCGGCCAGGACCGGCGCCATCACATAACGGCTGAACAGGAACGGCAAAAACACCCGCAGATTGCCCTGGGCCTGCACATGCAGCCCCTTGGCCGAGGCTTCGGCGGCGTCCACCGCAGCGAGCAGGCTCACGCAGTCCGCCAGGTAGGCGCTGCCGGCGTCGGTAAGGCTCACGCCACGTGTGCTGCGCGCCAGCAACGGCACGCGCAAACGCGCCTCCAGGCGGGCGATCGCGCGTACCAGGGTCGGGCCGGAGACCTGTGCGTCACGCGCCGCCGACGCCAGGCTCGGCTGCCCGGCCAGCGCGGCGAACAACTGCATATCGCGATAACGCTCCATCAGCTGCGCCGTTTCATCGCCGGGTTCAGGGCGGTGTCCTGGCCCAGGCGATGGGTAAGAAAGTCGACAAAGGTGTTGATCTTGGCCGGCACCCGGCCGCGCTTCTGGAACACCACCTGGATCGGTAACGGCGCCGACTCATAGGCTTCGAGGATAATTTCCAACTCTCCCGCCGCCACCGCGGCTGCGACCTGATAGGACAACACCCGCGTCATGCCCCAGCCCAGGCGCGCCAGGTTGATGGCCGCATTGTTCGCCGTGACCACCAGACGTGGCTCGATGGTCACAGTCAAGGGTTGGCCGCCGTCCACAAATTCCCAGCCACTCACCAATGAACTGGACGACGACGTGGCGATCTTGGCCTCACGCAACTGCGACGGATGCGTAGGCCGCCCGTGCTGTTCGAGGTACACCGGCGATGCGCAGACCACCCGGCGCACTTCGCCGACCTTGATCGCCTGCTGCCCCGGTTCATGCAAGTGACCGATACGCACCGCCACGTCCACACCTTCGTCGGTCATGTTGACCACGCGATCGACCAGTAAGGCGTTGATGTTCACCAAGGGGAACCGGTCCAGGTACTCCCCCAGCACGGGTGCCACATACAGCTCGCCAAACAGTACCGGCGCAGTCACGGTCAGGTGACCACAAGGGATGGAATAACTGCCTGCCGCCGCTTCCTCGGCTTCATCGAGCTCCGCCAGGATGCGCCGGCAATCTTCCAGGTAACGCTGGCCGGCTTCGGTGAGGTGCAAGCTGCGGGTGGTACGCGCCAGCAATTGGGTGCCGATGCGTTCCTCCATGGCGGCGATGGCGCGGGTCACGCTGGGTGGCGAGGTTTTCAGGCGGCGCGCGGCAGCGGCAAAGCCCTCCTCCTCGGCCACGGCCAGGAATACCTGCATTTCATGAAATCGGTCCATCGGCGCGCCTCTAGAAAGTTATTGCGACTGCAAGCCTACCGCCGTGCGCGGCATGCCCACGAACCCCGGCAATGCCTCGATGCTGGCGAGCCAGGCGCGCACATGAGGGTAGTCGGTCAGCGCAACATTGCCTTCCGGCGCGTGAGCGGTGTAGGTGTAGAAGGCCACATCGGCAATGGTGGGTTGCTCGCCGGCCAGGAAGCGGCTCTGGCTCAGTTGCGCTTCCACCAGTTTCAGCAAGGCGTGGGAACGGGCAATGGCGGCGACGGTGTCAACGTCGGCACCAAAGACTGTGGCCAGTCGCGCAGCCGCAGGCCCCGCGTGCAGTTGGCCGGCAGCGGTCGACAGCCAACGCTGCACGCGGGCCTGACCCACCGGGTCGCTCGGCAACCATTGGCCGTTGCCATAGGTGTTCGCCAGATAGATCAGGATCGCATTCGAGTCCGCCAGTACCACACCGTTGTCATCGATGGCTGGCACCTGGCCGAAAGGGTTGATGGCAGCCATGAACTCGGGCGCTTTGTGGGCGGCTTGCTTGAGGTCCACCAACACATAGTCCGTGGGCAAGCCGAGCAGCGACAGCATCAGCTCGACACGGTGGCTGTGGCCGGACAACGGGAAACCGTAAAGTTTGATCATGATGGGCTCCAATAAAGTGGGGTATCAACGCCCCGCATGTTCCGCCGCTGCACCGGCCGTTGGAATCACCAGGATTTACAATCCAGCATTTCACCCTATGAAACAATCACCCGACAGGCAAAAGGGGGACAGGTTCTCGCCGGGATCATCAAGCACCCCGCAGCGACTGGAGCGCAGGCAAGAGTCTGTCTACGCTCTGCACCGAGTGGAGCAAGGAATCGTTCCAGTCGCTCCACGTATTCAAGGAGCAATACCCATGAAAGGATCACGCACGCCCATCGCCCTGGCCCTCGCGGCGCTGGCATTCACCGCCCACGCCGATCAAGGCACCGACACCGTCGCCCGGCTCAACCAACTCTACAATGACACCCGCCAGGACTGCGGCGGGCCGTCCAAGCCAGCCTTCCTGTGTTCCGGCGTGCTGTTCCGCGCCACGTGGCCTTCCACCGACTATCAGTTCTACAGTGTCAGCCCGAAAAGCCAGGCCAGCGGCGGCGTATCGGCCTCCTACCTGCGCAAGGATTCCAAGTACCGCAAGCTGGCGTACGGCCTCAAAAGCGGCTTCATTTTCGACACCATTTTCGGCAACCCCAAGGATCATCAGGACTACGCCGTGCTGTGTTCCTTCCCCATCGACGCCGCCACCGACGATCGCAACCAGCAAGGCTGCACCGACTCGCGTCGAACGCCAGGCGTCGTCGAAAAGTACTGCCATGAACAAGGCATCACCACCGCCGAGCAATGGGGCGTCAACTACAAGCAGAACCGGGGCGATCACTCGCGCCAATGCTCCTTTGATGTGCGCGACGAACGCAACACCGCCGCAGGCCCGGCGTTCTATCAGAGCATTCGGGCAATGGCGACGATTGCCGACGAATCCTTCACCACCCAGAACGAACTGCGCCTGGCCAAGTGGGAGGAAAATCCGCCGAAATCACCGTCGATCCTCGCCCTGTTCTACACCGAAGACGCCGGCCTGGAAGGTGCACGTTTGAACCAGTTGCAGTGGTACAAAGCCGTGGGCAACTACCTGCCGGTGATCAACATGAAATTGCCGCAGGCCCGCCAGCAGGAGGCGTCGTTCGCCTACGACAGCAAGAAGCAGGTCATCCAGCCCATCACCGAAAAGAACAGCTGCGAGCGTTACGTGCAAAGCGCAACCTGGGTGGAGCGCGACGACCCAGGCTTTGGCCGCAAGATCATGACCTTGGAAGTGACACCGACCGACTGCGGCCGCCAGGTCAAAGACGGCCAGACCAACAACTTCTTCAACGAACTGGCCAGCGACCACTACCTGGATGCCGGCTGGAAGGACAACCCGGACAACCGCGACAGCAACGTCGGCAGCATGCGCCGCCAACTGGTCTGCCACTTCAATATCGCCCGTAACAAGCCGGAGTGGAACCTGGAGCCGTCTCGGCCGTATACCTCCAATGAGGATTCGATTGCCAAGGGTTGCAACAACACTTGAGGAACGAGCTAATGCGCCTTCAACGAAGGCGCATTACGCAAGTACCTGTGCCGGTTGCGCCAGTATCGTTTCTGGCAGCAGACCATGGGATTTCAGCCAAACCTTGATGTACGAGCAGCAAGCCTGCGAATAAGGACACTCCGGCGCAACGTACAACGTCAAGAGTTCATGAAATGTGGCCCGAGCCTTCTTAGCGTGCTTTTCTCTAGCTTGGGCATTATCAATATCCTGAAGCACTTCAAGCTGTGCCCCCCAATTGTTCAACGAGAACTCCAATAACTTCATTCTCTTTGTGCGAGCGTCTACTAATAACCGACGATTCAGACCGTAGCCATCGATGGATGTCTCAGCCTTGCTATATCCCCCTGCGTCTCCCACCGGACACGGGATGGCCCGGACAACGGACTCGGGACGTCCTAGTTTTCCTTCCATTGAAAACTTTAGGTAGCGATGTGGGTAATCCTTAGTAGGGTCAATCAGCAAGGGGTCCTCATTGACCAGCAAAGCCATTGATGGGGCGCAGGACTGCCCGGCACGCAGAGGAAAATAATTACCCTTGCCAAGCATTTTTGAAGAGCCATCAGGCATCGTATGGTAAGCGGCGATATTGCAGTCGCTGCAGGTCGGCAGCAGATTCGTCCAGTCAGATGCGAGCCACCAGTACCCAATGTTCCATGGGCCTTGACGCTCAAGATAGACCCTTCCCTTGGGGCGATAATGCTCGACCTGCACTTTATGATTCACAAATGATGATTCGCAATATGCACATTTGTTTTGGAACAATTGGCCCAATGCCTTCCTGACCTCTTCATCGCCATAGATCACAAAACGGTCGAAGTTCGGTCGCGGGTCAACAGTGTCACGATAGTAATCTTCAGCTCTTTGCCGTTCACTGAGCGCCTTGCTTCCCGATAAGACGGCAGGCGGAGCAACTGCATTCCGGGGGCGTCTAACCATTATTCAGTCCCTGGTAATTTTTATCCTTGCTCAGTACATCCAGGATCATCTCAAGGGTTTGATCAGACCATTGCGTATCACCACGCTTTTTCTCTGATTCTGCAATTTGCCTGTCGATCACCCTGAATAGCATCCGTTCCCTGGGCGTGGTTCCCATCTCCCCCTTGTCACTCAACACAACCTCCAGCTCATCGCGTTCAAGCTTCTGATCAACCGAAAGTCGATCATCAGGTTTCGCCAGCAAATCGTAGTACCTGACAAACTGGCCATCGAGTTCTTCGCTCAAGGTGGTATGCAAGCCAAATAACCGTGATGTCAGCAATTGGTCGACAAACAAGCCTTCGACGTTCTCACTGACGGCCGCCGCACTGATTTCACCCCCGTCGCTTTCGGACAACACCGCAATTTCCTCACTGTTGACACCCCGTAGCGTCAGTGGGTCATGGGTGGTATAGAAAAAGCTGGTCATAGGAAACGCAGCCCGCAACCGCTCAACGACACGTAAGCGCCAGGCCGGGTGCAAGTGAGCATCCAGTTCATCGATCAACACAATCGCCTGGCCCGAAAGCGCACTGTCACGTGCCTCATACAAGACGTCCAGAATGTCAGTCGCCAACGAAAAAACGTTCTGCATCCCCGAACTCATAGAACCGATAGGATGTACTCGCCCCCCCACCGAAACCTGGATTCTTGAGCCAATGAGTGCAACCTTGGCCTGGTCTGACAGAAGTAACTGCTGGATGGTATCGGCGGCGTCATTCAGGCGCTGGCCACTCAGCTTGTTAAACCAGCCATGATGACCGTTAATTTTGGTGTGTTCATCAAACAACGTGTGGAGACGGCAGTGTTTATCGCGTTTTTCTTTTGAAAGCGTTTTTCGGGCCAGCACTCTGTATGCACCATAGCCAAGAAGCACAGGCCGAAAGGCGGCGTAACCGGAGAAATACTGCGAATAAGCGTCGAA
The DNA here is from genome assembly GCF_037479595.1 of Pseudomonas sp. MYb541. Taxonomy (NCBI): domain Bacteria; kingdom Pseudomonadati; phylum Pseudomonadota; class Gammaproteobacteria; order Pseudomonadales; family Pseudomonadaceae; genus Pseudomonas; species Pseudomonas sp. MYb541. Next base: position 39,300 of record NZ_JBBGYS010000044.1, read on the forward strand.
CTCGATTACGTTTCGACCATCCTCGTACCAAAATTCAACGCTTATTTTCCCAGCATCAGGTCCAGGCCCTAAGACCGAACGAGCATCTCGCACAAAGCTTGAAGCACGAGTGGCACCGGATAAACCTAACGCAAGCGCTTGAAGAATCGTGGTTTTCCCCACACCGTTAACACCCACAATGGCAGCCCATTGCGCCCCTGTTTCTCTCGGTGCTGGAAAATCGATATCCGCCTCAAGAACACCTTTAAAATTACGAATCGATAGACGCTTGATCGCAGGTACGCGTTGATCAGAAGCCGGTACAAAATTCGAGGGCACCCGCGAAATGCGTCCAACTTGATCTATCCATTGGAGATCCCCAAAGCTACGTATTAGCTCAATAGATATTGGCCGAGCCATGAAGTGAAGGGAATCGAACCGGCCTGCGAGGCGAGACTGACTGAACAAATACAGGTACAAAAAACCACTGAACTCAGCATCGGGAGTCAATAGATCGTGAATTCTCGCATCAAGAGTACTAGACCGACTCATCTCCCACGATAAGTGAAGTTCATTCACTAAAAGGGCACGTCGCCTGACCAACTCTGGGCGATTGAGAGCCAATAGATCTATCGTATAACACCCTCGCTCAGACAGGCCTTCCAACATGCCATTCGATAGAGCTCCCAACGCCTGTTCGATGTCGTCATACCCAGGGTCGATCAGCTTTGGCTTTTCATTCTGTCGCAACTCATGAAGCGGTGCCCCAAGTTTGGACGTACCCTCAATTGGAAAAGCGTTTTTCTTTTTAAAATTGCAGACGGGACAAATCAGGTAGATGTTTTCCCACTCCAGCCCTAACCAGCAATAGTGCGAGCGCTCTACCTTGCCGTTACCGCGATCTGCTCCGCGGATGGGTCGAAAATGGTCAAGGTCCAACGGACCTGATACTTGCCTGGTCTCACAATATGCGCATTTACCATAAGTTACCGACCCCATGGCATAGCGTATTTCTTCAATCGCAGCCCGAGAAAAACGCAACTCCGGAGGCCTGGAAAATCCCGGATTGCTCAAGTAATCATTAACGTTACTCAGGTAAATCTGCGCCTTGTTATCCAACAGACAATCAGGCTGATCCGATTGTGTTTTTCTTAGTGCTCGCATACCGCTCCCTGGGCGAGGAATTTGCTGGATTGAAACAGTAGCGGAGTGCCACCACCACGTCTACCTGCTCTGTTCTCTTCCGCGCTGTTACGACCGCTCTTCAAGCCTATCCCGCAAGAACCGATGGCTCACGGAAAACAATCGCCGGTAGGTGAGCAGCACCGCACCTACCGTGCCCAGCGCCGACGCTGCGGCAATCAGAAACATGATCACGATCTGATACCGCACCGCATCCACCGGGCTCTCCCCCGCCAGCACCTGCCCGGTCATCATGCCGGGCAGGCTCACGATGCCCACCACGGTCATCTGGTTCAACGTCGGGATCATCCCGGCGCGCACGGCCTGGCGGATGGCTTCCTGCGCCGCTTCCCAGCGCGAGCCGCCGAGGGCCAGGATCATTTCGATGGCGTTGCGGCCCGAGGTCAGCTCCTGGGTCATGCGTTCGATCCCCAGGGACACGCCGGTCAGGGTGTTACCCAGGATCATGCCGAGGATCGGAATTGCATACTGCGGCTCGTACCACGGGTGGATGCGAATCACCGCAAACAAGCCCACCGCCGTCACCAGCCACGAACTGCCCCACACCGACAGGATGCTGTCCACACGCTGCCCCCGGTAAGTGCGCCGCCCGCGCCCCGCCGCCGAGATGCCGGCGATCAAGGTCATGGCGCACATCAACGGCAGCACCACGTACCAATAAGCAAATTCGAACACCCAGCCCAGCAGGTAACCGATGGCCAGCAGTTGCACCACGGTGCGCACCGCCGCCCACAACAACTGGCGCTCCAGGCCCAGGCGCAGCAGCAGGGAAAGCGCGCCGTTGATCAGGATCAGCGAGGCGGCGATGCCCATGTCCAGTACGGTGAGATTTTGATAGTTCATGGCTGGGCCACCGCGCTCAATACACCGGCGCTCATCTGCAAATGGATGTCGCTCATGCGCCGCGCCTGTTCCAGGTCGTGGGAGACCCAGATACAGGCGCGGGAGGGATCCCCGGCAAACCAGGCGTCGATCAACGCTTCCACTTCGCGGGATGAGGTGGGGTCGAGGGCGGCGGTGGGCTCGTCCAGCAACAGCACTTCGGGATTGAGTTGCAGAGTGCGGATCAACGAAATCACCTGGGACTCACCGCCCGACAGGTCGGCGGCGCGCTTGGCCAGAAAGTCAGGATTCTTGCCGGCGTGGCCCAGCAGTGTGGTCACCGTCGTAAGGTCAAAGCGGCGTTTGCGCGACGTCTTGAGGCTGAAGGGGAAACGCAGGTTGTCTTCCACCGTGCCGTCGAGCAGCGCCGGACGTTGCGACAGGTAGCTGATGTGGCAGCGGTAGTGGGGAATCTGCGCGTTGTTAATCGGCTGGCCATTCCACAGGATCTGCCCGGAACTGGGCGCATCCAGCAGGGCGAGTGCGCGCAGGAACACGCTTTTGCCGGAGCCGGATGAGCCGGTGATCGACACGCGATCGGCGGCATTCAAGGTGAAATCGGTGGGCTGGAGCAAGGCCACGTGGCGGCGCTCGTCCATGCGCGTGAGGGCGCGGGTTTCGATCAGTGCGCTCATGGACGCGGTGTTCCTCTCAATCTGGACGGTGCAATGGTGATGCACACTGGCCGGGATTTCATTCAAAAAATTCAAACTTATGTGCATGACCCGATGCGCGCAGACGGCCTGGGCAAAGCACATCCTGCTCGCTAGACTCGCGCTCCTATAAAAAGGAGCCCTCATGGACGAACAGAAAGCATCCGATGCCCCCGTTTCCCGCTTGAGCGCAGCGTGGTTGTGGCGACTGATAAAGCGTCAAAGCCTGCCGATCATGCTGCTGTTGTTCGCGCTGTTTTACTCAAACGGCTACGCCTATCTGGAAACGTATAACAACGAGCTCGGCGTGCCCGTTAACCGTCTCGGCTACGACACTTATCACTACGTGGTGTACGGCGGAAACGACATTCTGGTCAAACTGGCTGCCTTGCTTATCTTCACCGCAGCGGTCCTGGTTTTCGCCTGCCTGATGTACTTCACCGAAAACCCTGACCGTGTTTTACCCACTCGGGAATTGGGCACCCACACACGTCGCTATCGAATGCTGCGCAGGCTGGAGAAGAGCTACAGAAAAGCCACGACGCCGATATCCGGCGCACTGCTGATCAGTCTTCTGGCATTTTTCGCCTGGATCATCTGGTCGCTGGCGTACGCGCAGTCGATGGCACATGGCAAGCTGAGGGCCTACGAAGAGATTCAGGATTGCACGCCATCAATCCTCCAGCTCAACAACCTCGATGTGGTCACGGCCTGTATCGTCGGCGAAAGCGACGATATGTTGTATCTGGTGGAAAAACACAGGGAGGGCGGCGAAATCCAGTTTCAGAAACGCCGAGTTCCCAAAGACCGTATTCATTCGACCACAGGACCCACTACGCTGCTGAAAAAGCCCGACTGACCCCTGTGGGAGCCGGACATTTGCAATCGGGCGCAGCACTGCCTATATTTCCCGCCTGGCGCTCTCTACGCCACCTTCCGCGGAAAGGGCTGCGCCCAAGACACTGCAACACCCTCTTTTTTCTACGACTCCCCACCTTGAAGCGGAAAAGGTTTGTGCAAGGAGATCGTATGTCCCGTCACTTCAATTCCGATGGCCGCCTCAACCTTGAACAGCAGCGCAAGCGTGCCAAGGAACTGCTGCCACGCCTCAAAGCCCAAGACCCGAACGCGACCTTGTCCCTGGCCCAATGGGAAATCGCCAAGCAGCTGGGTTTCAGCAGTTGGCCAAAGCTCAAGGCGCATATCGATGCTATCGACTTCGCCGCCCGCCACCCCGACTTTACCGCTAGCGACGAAGCCCGCACCACCCATTGGCGCTGCGGCAATGACATTGCCCACAGCCTTCAGCTGGCGGGGTTCAAGGGACAGTTTCGGATGCTCACCGACCCGCTGTGCATGGGCCCGGTCCGCGATTTGCCCAGCCAAGCCTTCCGCGCCATGCGCAGCGCTTTTATCAGCCAGGCCTTTGCCATCGATGAAGCTGATGCGGCACGTCGTGTCGACGCTGAATACGACCACCTCGAAGCCTTGGCCAGCGCCGATCACAGTGTGCTGTGGTGCGAAGCGGATGCCTATGACCAACTGTTCCTGGTTCGCGCACTGGCGGGTCTTGAGCAAGCACCGCGCAAGCTGGAACTGATCGAGGTCGACCGCATTCCCGGCGTGCAGCGTTTTATCGGCATCGGCCAACTGGCACCGGATGTGTTGGCGTGGCTGTGGCCGCAACGGCGCTTGATCGATGATGACGCCGTGCAACTCGCCAAAGAGGCCTGGTCGGCGTATTGCGACAGCTCGCCAGTCAAGTGGGCGCAATTGGCCCATGGCAGCCATCCCGCCTTGCCGTTGCTGGCCCCGGCGCTGTTGCGTCAGTTGCAGGAGTTGCCCGGTCTGCGCGATGGGCTGTCGCTGACCGAACGCCTGGCCCTGACGTACCTCGCCGAGGCTGGGCCAACGCCATTCGGCCGGGTCTTTGCAGAGTTGATGGCCAAGCGTGAACCGCTACCGTTTCTGGGGGACATGATGTTTCACGCGCTGCTGCGGCCGCTGATCGATGGCGACAACCCTTTGCTGACGGCCACCGAGACGCACCTGGAGTGGCCACGCCAGGTGCTGGCGTTGACTGCGCTGGGGCAAACCGTGCTGAACGGTCATGCCCACTGGCGGGATCATGCCTGTCATGCGCGATGGGTGGGGGGTGTATGCCTGCGACCTGGCCAGCCTCATTGGGCGATTGATGAAAACATCCTGCCTGTATGGCGCCCGTGATTAGGCTAATGTGCGCCCATCCAACTTTCATCTGCGAGACTGTCCATGCGTAACCTGATCTTCGCCAGCCTCTGCCTGCTGGCGGGCTGCCAACAAACGCCACCCGCCAACGACCAACTCGACGCCGTGCTCTGGACACAGACCTCCATCGAGCATGAACTGATCTACCGTCAGCTCTTCGCCAATGCCACCCGCCAACTCGACGTGGCGCTGGCTGATCCGACCTGGGACGCCCTGCCCTTCCCCCCGCGCAACCTCAAAGGGTTGCCGCCGGCGATCGTGGTCGATATCGACGAAACCCTGCTGGACAACGTGCCGCTCAACGCCCGCGATGTGGTCAACAACCAGGTTTATTCCTACGACCGCTGGAACACCTGGGTCGACCAGGCCAAGGCCCAGGCATTGCCCGGCGCAGTCGCCTTCGTGCAAGCGGCCCAGCAGAAAGGTATCGCGGTCTACTACCTGACCAACCGTGAACACAGCCAGGTCGCCGCCACCGTGAAAAACCTGCGCCTGCGCGGTTTCCCGGTGGAAAGCGACGTACGTGTCCTCGCCGCCAGCACGCCCACCGGCCATTGCGAAAGCGCCGGCTACGGCAAGAACTGCCGCCGCCAATGGGTCGCCGCCCATGCCCGCGTGTTGTTGATGGCCGGTGATTCCCTGGGGGATTTCGTCCAGGCCGAGCACAACACCGTCGCGGATCAACGCAAGGCCGTGGCGCCTTATGTGAACTGGCTGGGGCAGCGCTGGTTTCTGTTGCCCAACCCGACGTATGGCAACTGGTACAGCGCGCCGTATGGGGATGATGAGAAGTTGCCGTTTGAGCAAAAGCGCATGCTCAAGCAACAGGCGTTGCAGTTGCAGGAGTAGCGAAGGAGCCTGGATATCAACGTTTTTTAGGGCGCTCGTTTTTAGACATCTCCCTGGCGGCCCAAGCCATACCAAGGGTCAGAGTAATGAATACGGCTTCACATACTACGTTCCAGATAATCGTGAACCAGAACAGCTTCGGCTGCCCTACAAGCGTGTAGGTGATGGAAGGCCCCACGCGACTGTAAGAAATCGCCACACCGCGAATTAACCCGTCGACAATGAGATAGCCATGAAGCCCTACAACAAAGATGAGAGCGGCTGTGATACACCAAAGCGATCGGCTGTCCGATAGCCTCATAGCATTTCTCCTAGAAGCCTCAGACCTTGACGTTCTGCCGGATATTCCAGCCGAACTTCACTGGGCCACCGTCCTTGGCACCATCGGCTTTCTGTGGCTGGTAGCTGACGTCGACGGTGGCAAAATTCAGCGCAACTCTGTCGTAAAGCACATAATCCTTATTTCCGGCACTCGTGCCGTAGGACACCACCATCACTTCCTTCAAGGTGATCACCAGATACTCCACAGGGCTGGAACCACCCGCCTTGCGCACCACAAGCCGTGCTTCGGGGTAATGCTTGCCGCTAGCGCAGGCCATCATTAGGTTTGGGCTGGATTTATCCAGCGGCTTGGTCAGATTGAGGTTGGCAAAATCGGCCTTGCCGGCGCCGCCACCTGTCCCGGAGTGCATCGATCCTGTCTGAGACACTCCCCACGCCCACTCGGTGATATCGATCTCGTCGAGATGGGCCTGGTCCCGTGATTCACCCTTGATATCGCCCAGTTTCAAAAACATATCGACGGCCATATTGGCTCCTTGTCCTCGTCAGCATCGGAAGTGACGCGGGGCGAACTGTTGCTTATTCGACAAAGGGCCGACAAGGTTGAAAACCGGTATTGGGAAGCGCCTGTCTCGAAAAGACGAAACGTCCGACATTAATTTGCGCAACCGCGTCTTTACTCTCTCGACTCCCAAAACTAGGAGTTAAGGAATGACGGCCTCACTGCTCAAGGATGGATTTCCCTCGGCCCATCGCACCACACGGCAACGTATTGAAAGCAGCATTGATCTGCCTCGATTGTTCTCAGCCATCGACGTCGACCCGGCAGTGATTGGTGCTGGCGTGGTGTATATCGATGCGGAGTTCAATGTCGTGGTCCTGCGTGAGTTTCAGGCGATTTGCAGGGTGCAGCCGATCAAAATAGTACTGCGGGAGGCGCCAAGGTACGTGGGGCCAGTGGAGTTCAAGCGGATGCTGGAACATGAGCCGCGGGAGTCCAGGTTGGTCGCGGAGGCGACCAACACCGCAGCGACTTGTGCAGGGGCATTATTGAGTTGGGTGGTAGTCTGGAGCGGGATTGCGTTCATGCCCTTCACTGCGGGAGCAAGTGCAGTGATTTCCTTTGTAGGAAAGGCTGCTGCAGTAGCGAGTACAGTTCAATGCATCGCTGGCACTGTTCGAACGGCATTTGAGGTTTACAGCCCTCAATCTAACGATAATCTGGACAATGAAGCTTGGTATCAAGCGGCAATGGTGGTGTTGGATAGCATTGCGCTGCTAGGTGTAGTTACTTCAACACTCGTGACAATTAGGGCGGTTAGCACTGCTACGCGAGTGACAGGAAAATCACTGCGCCAAGTCCTGCGAGGTCTTTCACGACCAGAGCGAGCACAACTGAACAACGAGTTACTCAGAATCCGTGACCCTCGACTCACAACGAAACTGCTCAAATTGGAACAGGCAGCAGGCCGGCTGCCCAAACGCATCAGTGCTACAGAAATGCATCAGACCACCCTTCACCACCTAACGGATAGCTTGGCAGCAACTCTGAGCTTTACCAGTAGCGCTATGTCCGGAAACGTCAAAACACTTGCGATCGGCCTTTACGAAGAGTTGATCGATTGAACAAGCAGAAAAAAACAAGAGGTATGAAAAACCTAAGCGACCCCGAAAAAACTGGGTCGCTGGAAGTGGTGGTAACCCGTCATGCCGCGACGTCACGTGCCGCCGTATGCCGATTCACCGGCACCGGCAGCCCCAAGTGCCCGCGCAACGTGCTGTGACTGTACTCACTGCGAAACAACCCGCGCTCGCGCAACAGCGGCAACACCTGATCGGTAAACCGCGCAAAGTCCTCCGGCGCGCCCACATGGATGTTGAACCCATCCACCGCGCCCTCCACAAACCAGCGCTCGATCTCATTCGCCACGGTCTTGGGCGAGCCGACGAAACTGGAAAACGGCTTGGCAAACCGCAGCGCCGCCTGACGCAACGTCAGACCCTGTTCACGGGAGACTTGCTTGATGTTCTCCGCATGCCCGCGATAGCCATTGCTGCCCAAGTCACCCAATTCCGGAAACGGCTCATCCAACGGATATTGGCTGAAGTCGTGGTAATTGAATGGCCGGCCTAACTGCACCAACGCTTTGTGCAGATCCAGCTCGCCATTGCGCTCGCGGTCGATGGCCTGGGCCTGCTCATCGGTATCCGCAATGATTGGCGAAATACCCGGCAGGATGGTTACGTGGTCAGGGTTACGTCCAGCGGCGGCGGTACGTTTTTTGATGTCGCTGTAGTACGCCTGGGCATCTTCGAAATTGCCCACGCCGGCAAAAATCCCCTCGGCATAGTTCGCCGCCAGGCTGCGCCCGGATTCGGAGATTCCCGCCTGGAAAATCACCGGTTGGCCTTGGGCTGAACGGGCTATATTCAGCGGCCCGGTGACCGAGAAAAACTCGCCGTGGTGATCGAGGCGGTGTTGGCGCTGCGGGTCGAGGAACACCTTGGTTTGCTTGTCACGCACAAAGGCGTCGTCTTCATAGGAGTCCCACAAGCCCTGCACCACCTCCAGGTGTTCGGCTGCGCGGCGATAGCGCTCGGTGTGGTCGATGTGTTGCTCGCGGCCAAAGTTACCGGCCGCGCCTTCCAAGCCGGTGGTGACCACGTTCCAGCCGGCGCGGCCGCCGCTGATGTGGTCCAGGGACGCAAACTGCCGCGCCACGTTGAAGGGTTCGGTATAGGAGGTCGTAAGGGTCGCCACCAGGCCGATTTTCGAGGTCGCCCCGGCGATGGCCGAGAGCAGCGTCAAGGGCTCCAGGCGGTTGAGGAAGTGCGGTGCGGAATCCGGGGTGATGTAGGGGCTGTCGACGATGAACACCAGGTCGAACTTGGCCGCTTCTGCCTGCTGGGCCTGGGCGCGGTACCAGTCGATATCCACACTGGCATCGCCGGGGATCTGCGGGTGCAGCCATTCGTTTTGTGCAGTGCCGACACCGGTGAGAATGGCGCCGAATTTGAGTTGCCGGGGTGAGGTGGGCATCAGGGTATTCCTCCGTGGATGGCCGCGGTGCTGGCCTGTGGAGATCGACCTTAATGCCCGCGAGCGGGGCTTGTGAAAGGCTTTGTAGATCTATGCTAATTATTAAAATTACTGATCTAAACCCAGCAAAAACCTCCGAAACAGGCATAACAAACAACAGCGCTGTCGCGGGCCGTTGAAGCGGCTTTGGACACGATCATGAGAAAACAAGGAGAATGGCGACCTTTCAAACTCAACGCGCTGGCATCAGGTTCTTCCCTCGATCCCAATCTGATTCAAGCCACAAGGTCATATGGATATGAAACGGGTACTTATCGCTTGGCTCGGCCTGTTATCGCTCACCCAACCCTCACTGTCCTTCGCGGATAACCTCAACGGGAAAACTCTCTTTTCCCAGCGGTGTGCGATGTGTCACGGCGCCGATATCAAAGGCACAGGCCCCTTGGCCAACAAGAGCAATCCCCCCACCCCCGACCTGACCACCGCCGCGTTCAAAAAACGCCTGAATGATTATCCAGGCGTTATTGTCTCGTCGATCATCCTTCGTCCCAATGGCGACTTGATCCCAAGAACCTTGCGAGAGAACGGCGTGAAGCTGGCACCGTTCGCTTGGAGGGTTAACGACTTCCGCGATTTGAACCAGTACATGAGCAGTGTGATTGCAAAAAGTCGATGAGTCTCACACCGCTCTTGCCGCGATCGCCTCCACTTCGACCAACGCACCGGGCAACGGCAATGCCACCACCTGCAACGCCGTGCGCGCCGGTTTATTCGGTTGCTCAGGCGTGCCAAAGAACTGCGTGTAGCCCGCCTGCAAGCCGGCGAAATCCAGCTTGCCGCCTGTCTCTTCGGCTCCTACCAGAAACACCCGCAACTGCACGATGTCGCCCAGGTCCAGGTCTTGCTGGCGCAAGATCTTGCGCAGTTTGTTGAACACCGACACCGTCTGCACTTCGGTAGAGCCATAGGCGGCCGGCGTGCCCGCCGGGGCGTTTGCGTCGTGCAGATCAGGCAAGGTGCCGCTGACAAAAATCAGGCTGGCGGAAGCCGGTACGGTGACGGTCTGCGAGATTGGGAAATCGCCGACGCTGGTACGTTGAATGCTGTTGCTCAAGATGACTCTCCTTATGAAGCGGCAAGTGCCGCGCTGTGCCGTTGTTGGGTAACCCGTTCCGCCAGTTGCCCGACCACATGGCGCGCCGAATTGGCCGCCGATTCCTGCCAGATGCCCACGCCGCTTTGCACCAACCCATCACCGGCAAAGTACACACGGCCGTGGCCGGCTTCGAGCAAGGCGCTGGCGTCGGCCGGGAAGTGTTCGCGTTGCAGCCACGGGCCTTCGCTGTAGGGGATCTGTTCCCAGGACACCGCCAGCGGATTGCGCAAGTGTTTGGAATAGCCGGGGTGCAGCAGCTCCACAGCTTCTTTCGAGGTGGCGTACTGCTGGTCGAACGGTTGCGCACCAAATACGTCGGCGCCCTCCCCAGTCACATAGCCCGCCACCAGCAAGCCGTCGCGGGTATTGAGGTCGTTGCTCGGGTACCACAGCAGGCGCGCCGGGTGTTCGATCCACGACAGGCCGCCGTAGGTGCGGTAGTCGGTTTCCCAGAATCGCGGCGACTGCCACGCGACTTTGGTTGCCTGGTCGCTGCGGGTGCTGAGCAAGGCGGCCTTGATCGGGTCGCTGAAGTCAGTGTCGAGCTTGGCCAGCAGCGGCAACGGCAGGGTCGAGATCAGGTAATCGGCACGTACCACTTGTTCGCGACCGCTGAGCTTGTCGTGATAAGTAACGGCTACGCCGTCTTCCAATTGGCGGATCTGCCGCACCTGGGCGCCCAGTTGCACCTGGCCCCGGACGCGCTTGTAGAAGGCATCCGTGATGCGGTCCATACCGCCCACCGGCTGGAACATGGTGGCGGAGAACTCCGGGAATTCCGTGTGCAGCAACGCGCCCCACAGCTCCGGATGCAGCAGTTGATCGAGTGATAACGGGCTACGACTGGCGGGCAAGGCGCCGGGATGCGCAGGTGATTCCAGGTGCCCCGAACGGATCGTGCCCTCGAAGGCCAGCGCCTGTGACAGGTCGCCATACACCTGCAGGAACGCCAGCAATCGCCTGCGTTCCTCACCGCTCAATACATCATCGAGGGCATCACGCTGCACCGCCTTGGCCAGCAAGCCGGACACATGCCCCCGTGCATCGTTGATGGCCTGGCCCACCGTGAATGCCGGCTTGCTCACATCCGGCCGCACCTGGGCGCCATGGCTGCTGTTGACCAGCACCTCCAGCGGCACGCCCAACTCGCTGCAATAGTCGAGAATGGTGCGATGCTGGCTGGGAATCCGCGCCGGCCCGGCGTTGAAGTAGTGCCCTTGTTCGAACGTTGCGGTTTGCGTGCGGCCGTCCTTGTAATCCACGCGATCGCCGTTGCGGATCGTCCAGGTGCGGCCGCCCACGCGGTCACGCGCCTCCAGCACTTGCACCTCGAACCCGGCGCGGCTCAACTCCAGTGCCGTCACCAGCCCCGCGATCCCGGCGCCCAACACCAGCACGCGGGTGCCCTGCCCCAGGCCTTCCTTGAGTTTCAGCGGTTGCGGGCGACGGTGTGACGACGGCCCCAGGCCCAATACCGCCAGTGCCTCCTTGACTGCCTTTTCGCCGCCTACCGCAGCAATGCTCGACAGCGCTTCACGTCGTGTCAGTCCCATGTTCGATGCTCCTTAATCCGGTAGGCCCGGTGGGTTGATCAACGACTGGTCGACGCGCTCGATATCCAGGCCCCAGCGTTGCAGCACCTGTTCGTATTGGCCGCCGGCAATCGCGCCTTCCAGGGCGGTGTGGATCGGCTTGACCAGGCCGTTGTCCTTGCGCGTGGTCACCGCGATGTCGGCTTTTAAAGGCCAGCCACCATTGACCGTGCCGACAAGCTTGATACCTCCGGTGATTGCCGCCGAATAGGCGTACACCGAGTTAGGCCCGAACAGCGCATCGCTGCGCCCGGATTGCACCGCCAGTTGCGCGGCGGCCTGGTCGTCGAAGTACTGCAACAGCGCCGGTTTGAGGCCGGCTTTTTCATTATCGTCGTTCCAGGCCAACAGGACCTTTTCCTGGTTGGTGCCGGAGCCAACGATGATCTTCAGCCCGGCAATGTCTTCGGCCTGCTTGATCGCGCTGATCTTGCTGGTGCTCTTCACATAGAACCCGAGCACGTCCTGGCGATAAGTCGCGAAGTCGAAACGCTTCTTGCGCGCCTCGGTCACCGTGACGTTACTGATCACCGCGTCGTACTTGCCCGAGCTGACGCCCAGGGGCCAGTCTTCCCAGCTGGTCTGCACCACGTTGAGTTGTAGGCCCAGGCTGTCGGCGACCAGTTGCGCAGTGTCGGCCTCGCTGCCGATGGTGGTTTTGTCATCGCTGGCCAGCAGCGCCAGAGGCGGCCCGGCCACACCGGACACGGCCACGGTGAACTTGCCCGGCTGGGCGAACTTGAAGCCCGGCGGGATCTGCGCGATGGCCGCTTCGTTACGCGGTACATGAATGCGCGCACGGTCGGGGCTGAGGTCGACCTGTTGCACGGCGAACGCGCTTTGTGCGGTGCTGACGGCCAGCGTCAACAGGGCGATACGGGCGGTAGAGATAATCATGGGCAGTCACTCCTTGAACTAAAGCACCTTGCCGAGAAAAGCCACGGTGCGGGGATGTCGGGGTTGGCGGAAAATCTGCTCGGGCGGCCCTTCTTCGATCAACTGGCCGTCGCAGAGGAACACCACGTGATCGGCCACTTCACGGGCAAAGCCGATTTCGTGGGTGACGATCACCAGGGTCACGCCCAGTTGGGTCAGGCCCTTGATCACATCGAGCACTTCGCCCACCAGCTCCGGGTCGAGCGCCGAGGTGGGTTCATCGAACAGCAGCACTTTGGGGTCCAGCGCCAAGGCGCGGGCGATGGCGACACGCTGTTGCTGGCCGCCGGAGAGCTGGCGCGGGTAGGCATCGACCTTATCCGCCAGACCCACCTTGGCCAGCAGCTCGGCCGCCTTGGTTGGGGCCTCGGCCTTGTTCCAGCGCTTGTGGGCCAGGGGCGCCTCAGCGACGTTCTCCCAGGCGGTGAGGTGCGGGAACAGGTTGAAGTTCTGGAACACAAAGCCCACGTCGATGCGGCGCTTGAGAATTTCGCGCTCTTTGAGCTCGTAGAGCAGGTCACCCTTGCGGCGATAGCCGACGTATTCACCGTCGATGGTGATATGCCCGCTGTCGATCTTTTCCAGGTGGTTGATGGTGCGCAGCAAGGTGGACTTGCCCGAGCCGGATGGCCCGAGGATCACCGTGACCTTGCCCGGATCGATGGTCAGGTCGATGTCTTGCAACACCTGTTGGTTGCCAAAGCGCTTGCCCACGCCCTGGATCTGAATGCGCCCGGCGCGTGCTTCAGCCATGGGTTTTCTCCTTCAACCAACCGCGTAGGCGTTGCAACGGCGTGGGCGGCAGCACCCGTGCGGTGCCACGGGCGAAATGGCGCTCGACGTAGTACTGCGCGCTGGTCAGCACTGTGGTGATGATCAAGTACCAGACCGTCGCCACGATCAGCAGCGGGATCACCGCCTGGGTGCGGTTGTAGATGACCTGCACGGTGTAGAACAGCTCGGGCAAGGCCAGCACATAGACAATCGAGGTACCCTTGACCAGGCCGATAATTTCATTGAAACCCGACGGCAGGATCGAACGCAGCGCCTGGGGCAGAATAATCCGGAAGATACGGCGCGAGGCCGGTAGACCCAGGGCCGCAGCGGCTTCATGCTGGCCGGCGTCCACACCGATCAGCCCGCCGCGAATGATCTCCGCCGCGTATGCCGCCTGCATCAGGCTCAACCCCAACACCGCCACGGTGAACTGGCTGAGCACGTCCACGGTGGACCACTCGGCGAACACCACCGAGGTGAACGGCACGCCGAGCACGATGTGGTCGTACAGGTAGGCAAAGTTGTACAGGATGATCAGCACCAGCAACGCCGGCATCGAGCGGAAGAACCAGATATAGCCCCAGGCCAACGCCGCCAGCAGCGGCGAGCCCGACAGTCGCGCCAACGCCAGCGCCGTGCCGAGAATGATGCTGAACACCGTGCTCAACAGCGTCAGCAACAGCGTCTGCCCCAGCCCACGCAGCACCGACGGCGAGAAAAACCACTGGCCGAACACACCCCACTCCCAGCGCGGGTTGGTGGCCAGGGAATGCACGATGGCCAGCAGCACCAGCGCCGCGAAGATCGACCCGGCCCAGCGCCAGGGATGCCGCGCGGGCACCACTTGCAGGGCCTTGATCGGCGTAGAGACACGGGCCTGGCGCACCGGGCTGGGCGAGTCAATTAGGTCATAGGATTTGGCGACGATGGGCATGGTGTGTTCCTCGGCCTCAGAAGGCATAGGTCAAGCGGGTGTAGTAGTACCCGCCGGTAAAACCGTAGGGCGAATAGACGCCGTAGCTGCTGACCATGGTGCTGCTCGGCACCCCTTGTTTCTTGGGGTAGATATCGAACAGGTTCTTGGCGCCAACAGCGATGTTCAGGTCTTTGGTGAGGTTGTAGCCAAGGTCGAGATCGGTGATCCACTTGGCACTGTAGATACGGTCCAGGTCGCGATTGGCCGACGCGTTCACTTCTTTGTAGGAACCGTAGCGAGTCAGGGCCAGGTTGAGGTTGAAGCGATCGATGCTCCAGTCTCCGCCGAGGATCAGCTTGGTGCTGGGCTGCACGCCGGTGATCAGGTTGCGCGCCTCGCGGTTCATCAACTCGTAGGACGTGCCCAGGATATTGGTGGATTCCTTGTAGTTGAGGATCCGCGTCTGGTTCCAGTTGAACGCGGCGGTCCACTTCACCGCGCCGTACTGGCCGAGGTCCTGGCTGTAGTTGCTGACCAGATCCAGGCCTTTGGTGCGGGTGTCGGCGCCGTTGATGAAGTACTGGCCGCCGGAGGTGGAGTTGATGCCGTTGTTCTGCAATACCTGGGTGATCTCGGGGCCGAGCAAGGTGCCGGTGAGCGTGATGCGATCGCGCAGGTTGATCACATAGGCATCGGCGGTGAAGCTCAGGCGATCAGTGGGCGTGAGGGTGAAACCGAGGCTGAAGTTGGTTGAGCGCTCCGGCTTCAACTCCTGGGCGCCGAGGGCCTGGGCGGCAGCTGAGCCCACAGGCAACACGCCGTAGTTGATCGACTGGTACACGCCGTCAACCACGCCATACGTGGTGGAGCGCGCACTGAACAGGCTGTTGGCCAGGGACGGCGCGCGGAAGCCGTTGCTGACAGTGGCGCGCACGGCGAACTGCGGGGTGAAATCATAGCGGGTGGTCAGCTTGCCGCTGCGGGTGGCGCCGACGCCCTGGTTGTAGTGCTCGTAGCGGAATGCCGTGCCAACGTACCAATCCGGCACCGGGTTGAAGCCCACATCGACATAACTGGCCAGGCTGTTGCGTGACGCGCTGCTTTCTTCATCCGGCGAAATGCCGTTGGTGACCTGCGCGCCCGACGACGCACAGTTGCCCGGCGCCACGCAGTAGCCGCCGTTGGCGTAGGACTCATAATCGCCGGCCCGCACCTCGTAGGTGTCGCGCCGATGTTCAAAACCGTAGCTCACATCCAGCGGCTTTTGCAGGCCGATATCGAAGCCGCGCTTGAAGTCGAGATTGGTGGTCAGCTCGGTGGAAATCCAGGTGCCGGAGGTGAAGTGATTCGGCGTGGCCTCGCCCAACGACGGGTTCTGGTTGTGGGTGGTGCCCTGCTCCGCGGCGTTGCGCCCGTAGGTGGTGGACAGGTCCCAGTCCCACTCGCCTGCCGTGCCTTTGCCACCGAATGCTGCCTGGAAATCGTCTTCATCAATGAACCAAGTCGGCGTGTAGCCAGCGGGATAACCGTTCGGCCCGGTGGTGATGGTGTTGGTGATGGTCGGCAGGCGAAAGTTCTGGCCTTGCTCGGCCTTGCGGCGGGAATAGGTGGTGAAGGAGTACAGGCTGAAGCTGTCATCGATCGGCAGCTCGGCGTTGTAGCCCAGGGTCAGCAGGTTGGTCTTGGGTGTGCCGTAGCCACCATAAGTCGACCGCCCAGCTTGCTCGTAGGCTTGCGCGTAGGTGTAGCCATTGGCGCTGGCCTTGTTGTCGTCATTCTGGCTGCGGGCGTCCAGGGCCAGTTGGACAATGCCGCCGTTGCCGATCTCGAAACCCTTGTTGAGGCTTTGCTGCACGGTCTGTTTCTTGCCGTCATACCCCTGGCCCACGTTGGTCACCGAGGTGCCGCTGGTGTCGGCCTTGAGGATCACGTTGATCACCCCGGCGATGGCATCGGAACCGTATTGGGCGGCGGCGCCGTCGCGCAGGACTTCCACGTGGTCGATGGCACTGATGGGGATCAGGTCAAGGTCGGCCGGGGCTGCGCCGGTGTTGATGCCGTTGATGTTCAGGGTGGCAGCGGTATGACGGCGCTTGCCGTTGACCAGCACCAGCACTTCCGCGGCGCTCAGGCCACGCAGGTTGGGGGCGCGGGCGATGCCGCTGGCATCCCAACCGGTTTTTTCCGGCAGGGTCAGGGACGGGATCACGGCGCTCAGGGCTTCCATGAGGCCGGGCTTGCCGGTGTTCTGTAATTGCTTGGCGCTGACTACATCGATCGGCACCGGGCTGCTGGTGACGGTGCGTTGCTCGGCGCCGCGGTTGCCGGTGACCACTACGGTGGACAGGGTGCTGTCGTCCTGGGCTTGGGCGGTGTTGGCCAGGATGGCCAGGGCCAGTGCGGCGGTGGGTCGTAGGGCTCGCTTCATATGCATTCCTGCGTTTCCAAATCGCGAAGTCGGGCAGTCACGCGGGTGGGCGTGGTGCGCGGGTTTTTTCTGGGGTGTCAGGGCGATTTGGGGCTAGGTGTGGGGCGAGGTTTGAATTGGCAACATACGTTGAACTCCCTTCCAACGATTCTGCTGCGGGGTGGCAGCGCAGAATCCGAATCTAGATTGGTACCATCCGAGGTCAGGGGTAGGCTGTTGAGTTCAAACATAACGGAATGGATTTTAAAAATATAATGCTATTTGGGTATAAGCTAATATTCTTGTATTTCATTATTTGTTAGATATTTTATTCGTATTGGTAATGTTTTTTTGAAACTGGGCATGAGTACATATCCGTTGTTGCGGTAACGGCTGCTTATGGTTCCGCCCTTACGGCGGCTCACTTTTGAAC